>NZ_JADEXF010000776.1 GCF_015207245.1 Nostoc cf. edaphicum LEGE 07299 | reverse complement strand
GTAATATATGCGCCATAACAAACATCGTCATACTTTGTAGTTCGACTTTTCGGTTTACCCAATTTTTGGATAATATCCTTTTCTTTCATCCCCAGCTTAATATCACCTATGGATATTTTAGATACATCAATTGCTTTTTTAGTGGACTTGTCAAAAAGATTACTATGATAGTTTAAACTGTTATTCTCACCTATAGCTATAGGATTTACAGCGAGTAGTATCCCAAAACCAATTCCTGCTGCTAATTTTTTAAACATAACCTGACTTAAGGTATTGCTAGTTTCAAAAATTATGCCACGACTTAAGTAAAAGCCCTCTGGAAATCGCGCTCTATAAACAGGAATTAAAAGAGTCAGTTTAAACAGCGAACGCTCACTTTCCCCCAGAATTAAACCTGCTAACAACTTTTAATCAACTGCAAAATCTGCAAAACACTCCACCTTGAAGCGATCGCATACCGCACCGAACACACCTTAGACATCGCTTTTAGGAAACGGCGCATATTATACTCGATACTCACTGTTTTAGAAGTAATGGAGTGAACTTTGATAGTATTTATGTACTAAAAAATTATAGAGAATAACGATGCCTACGGTTCAAGAAGCCTACGCAGTTGGGAATTTTCGGTATAGCACCAGTTTATTCAGTTAATCTAAGCGATCGCCCCTTTACCCTATTGATTTCCTGGCTTGAATTGCTGCAATTCGATGTTGTACTCTGTTTTTAGAGTTCGGGCTTGCAGATGAACATAGGAATAATTGAGCCAAAAAGTAGCGGGTTTTTAGAAGTAATGCCGGAGGGTGAAGACAGCGACTATTGGCAGATTGCCGCCGTACACATCAATGGTAAAGCTTTCTGCCCTAGCCCGAAGCTTTATCGCTGTGAACAGGTGGCATTAGCAGTGGCTGCACAAATTTATGATTGGATAGCTGAACACGAACACCAAATCAGTGATGGGGCTTGCTACTGCTCTGTTTTGAAACTGGTCCTGTGGCAGCAACCGAAAGCATCTTAATTGACCTTGTATTAATAGCTACTTAGAGTAATCCTGTAGTCCCTGCCTCAAGTGTGGGGATTTTACTTTGTTGATAGGATGCGATGGCGTTCCGCCCTTTCCGGTGGCGATCGCTTTGGAGGTGCAACTTTGACTCTAAGAATTTGGACTATGGGCGTGTAGGCGATCTCCTCCGGCGGGCGCTCCGCGCTATCGCACCTCCCCTACTTCTCCCCTATCTTTGAGTAAATCTGTAGTTGGGCTTGTAGATAAAAGTATTAATCTTGGAAATCTCTAGTTAAAATCTTACATTTTAAGTAATATGATATACAAAAATTTATTGTGGATATTACCAATCGCCTCTACACTAAACTTTTTAGTTGCTATACTAGAGGCGCAAGCCAACTGTCCTGGTTCTGTTCAGCCGCTTGAGGAAGTGCAACTGCAAGTGCAGCAACGTTGGGATGAATTACAGCGTCAAGAAACTTACCCTTGGGGCACAACAAAAGTGTATGAACGCTTAATTGGCGATCGCATTACCCTAGCTGCAAGTTTCGATCAGCTGCGTGGTTCACACAAACAGGAAGCCCTCAACTTGCTACGACTCGGCAATTACTTACATAGCGTTTATGCCAGTGATGCCCGCTTGCTTTCGGCAGTATATGACGCTTGTACGCGGTTTGATATGTTAACAGAGAAGGCACGTTATAGCTGGTATTACAATAGTATTGGGCGATCACTACCCTCCAATTTGCCTCGTGAAGCTCTGCGGAATGCTGGCCGTCCATCTTGGCGACAGGTGCGTGTACCCATTAGCGAGGCGCAAGAGCAAAAAATCCGCAATTTGTTCTGGAATAAAATGGGTTACAGTCAAGCGAACAATGGTATGTGGATTGGCTGGGTTCCAGAACACGGTTATTTTGAAATTAATGTACCCAATGGCTACAACATCAAGCAATTGGGGCAATTTTGGCGTTCGGCTCCACGTAACTATCGCTACATCGTACTATCAGCTGACGGTTCATTAGTATTTGATGCTAACTTTGATTGACTATCATCATGTATTAGAGCGTCATTCCGTAGAAAATCTAAATGTTTGTCCAAAACGCTCATAATTACCACTTTATTTGTAGTTTTAACTGAGTTGATAGTCTGTGCGATGGCGTACCCGCCCACCGAAAACGATCGCTCCTCTACCTCGTTTAATTTTTCGTCGCTTGTATTTTCTAGGAGCGATCGCGCAGCGTTTCCAAGAGTTGCCCGTCGCAGACATCGCACTCTAACAAAACAATAGCGCCCACCTAACTCTCTTGATTTTTCATCTCGAAAACAACTTATGAGTGAATTTAATTGGACGGATATGTTTAAGATGAACTGGAATTTATTTAAGCTATCGCTGACGGTTCATTCGGTAAGCAATCAGAAAATCACTGATCTACCAACAGGTTGTCCCCAGTTCTATTCCAGTTTTGATCGCTCTTCTTGATGATTCGCTGTAACACCTGCCTTAGAACACTGGGATAGAAAAATACACTGGGGGGTTTAAGCAGGTGCATCACTTCTAAGAAAAGCTTGTGGATGTCAGGGCTTTGGGCAGCCAGCAGCAACACTTGATCTAGATAGTACTGCATGAGTTCCGTCATCCAATTGGGTCGTCCGCCCACAGTAGTATGCCAGCGAAAATCTTCACCTGTTGCCATTAGCCAAGGGACTGCAATTATTTTGCTAAGTTGCTTTTGAAAGCTTTGGGATAGCCCGACTAAATTTCCATCAGCATGGCGAGATAATTGCTTACTCAAAGACTCATCTAACGTCAATGCACCTAGAGCCGCAGTAGTCATGCCTTGTCCATAGACGGGATTGAAAGCACAAACAGCATCACCTATTACCACAAACCCTGACGGCAATTTCGACAGTTTTTCATAGTGAAGCCACCTATTTTCCGTGCGGTGATAGGCTCTCACAGGCGAAATGGCTTGAGCATCTTTAATTGCTTCGTAGATAATTGGATTTGACTTGACTTCATTATTCATCTTGCCAGTAATCAGTTGGTTATATAAATATGCAGCTTCTTCTAGTGAAAAAGCTGATGGATTAGCAGCAGCATTAGCCTGATGACCACTTTCCCAACCACCCATGCTAGAAAAAATATCATACC
>NZ_JADEXF010000775.1 GCF_015207245.1 Nostoc cf. edaphicum LEGE 07299 | reverse complement strand
CTTCATAGCTGGTAAAGCTGAGGTAGAACGCTTGCAATGCAGGCCAAAAGACAGTTAAACCTAAAAGAACTAAGGCGGGTAATAAAAATAAATAAGGGGTAAGCCGCTGTTTGATGAACATCCAATTTTTAGGTATCAATTGATTCATAAGAAGTTTAATAGTTGTTTTTGCTTTGTCAAAACAAGAATTTGGAGATGTGAGTAGATTTAAGCTTCAATATTTTAAGAGCATTATTTGCTTGTGTAAGCATTGGCGTAGCCTCTCGTAGAGAAGTTCGTCGTAGACATCGTTAATTAATAACTTGGAGATCAATTGCAATGGAAACTCAGCACAATCCGCCAATTGAACATCAAAATGTCCCCATAAACCACCGTGGACTGCATGATTTTTTGTATAGTTCTGACAACGAACACGCCGCCATTGAGGTGAGTATAACTCCTGAACTGGCAAACAATGGTACTGAAATCATTGACTTTGAGGCTTGGAGTGTGGCTGCTCAGAACGCTAAAATTGCCGGAGTTTATGCAGTATTAGATGCAGAACGCCGCACGCAGTACATTGGCTATTCTCGGAATGTGTTGCTTTCCCTAAACAGCCATCTTCGCCAAAATGGCGAGCAAAAGTGTGCTTTTGTACGTGTGCAAGCATTCAAGTTCCCCAAACGTCAAGAAATGGAAGATTTGCGAGATGCATGGATAGCAGAACTCGAAAGTACGCCACTTGGTAATGCAACTGAAAGCGGAATGTGGGCTAGTACGGTAGGTGAAGCGACTAAGGCGGTAATGTCAGAAGCCCAACTTCAAGCCTACGAGGAGAAAAAGCTAAAACTGCGGAAAGCAATGGCTGATACAACCCTTTCTAAAGAGTTAGAAACAATAGATGCGAGTGAAGCCGAACGTCAGCGTCAACTTGAAGCTGCTGTGACAAACGATGACTGGAGTGTAATTATTGACGCACAGACACAGGAAACTAAGTATTGATTTTTGTATGCTTGATTGCGCTATCTGACTTTTTGAGTAAGTGGCATGAAAGTTCTGTGAAAGATGAGAGTTAAGATTTTAAAACGCAAAGGGGCGCTGAGGGAAGCGCAAAGGTTCGCAGAGGAGTGAATTCTTTGCGTTCCTCTGCGTTAAAAAAAAAGGATATATATGACGACAAAATTAGATGCTCTGATTAATTCTTTAGAAGGTATAGAAATTATTACTGACTCTACCCAAGTCGCAAAATTATCCCAGGATTATCACACTTTTAGCCCTGTGTTAGTGTCGAAATTAGAGGGAAAAGTTGGGGATATTGTAGTTCGTCCCGCTAATGAAGCAGAGGTTTTAAAAGTTGCAGCTGCCTGTGCAAAACATCGTATACCTGTAACTGTGCGAGGTGCGGGAACTGGGAATTATGGGCAATGTGTACCTTTGCACGGTGGCGTAATTTTAGATATGACGCGGTTGCAAGAGATTCTTTGGGTAAAACCGGGAGTGGCGCGGGTGGAAGCTGGGGTGAAGTTGGCAGCTTTGGATAAAAGAACACGAGAAATCGGCTGGGAAATTCGTATGGCACCCTCTACGTACCGCACAGCGACAATTGGCGGATTTATTGCTGGGGGAAGTGGCGGTATTGGCTCGATCCAATATGGGTTATTAGCCGATCGCGGTAATATCTTAGCACTGCGAGTGGTAACTGTAGAAGATGAACCCCGTGCGATCGCATTACGCGGCGATGATGTCCTAAAGGTAAATCATGCTTGGGGAATTAATGGCATCATCACTGAAGTCGAAATTCCTTTAGGGCCAGCTTATCCTTGGGCAGAAGTCATTGTCACCTTTGACGACTTTATGACAGCAGCAAAGTTTGGTCAGACAATTGGCAATGCTGATGGCATGATTAAGAAGTTGATTTCTGTCTTTGCATCCCCAATTTCGCAATACTTTCACGCAGTACAAGAGTATATTCCTGAAGGAACTCACTTAGTATTTCTGATAATTTCCGAACCGAGTTTGGAATTCTTACCGGCTTTGGTGCAGCAATACGGCGGCCAGATTACATATAAAAAATCAGCCGAGGAAGCAGCCAAAGGTACACATTTAGCAGAGTTTTCCTGGAACCACACTACCTTACTTGCCCGGAGTGTAGATACTGATATTACATACTTACAAAGTCTCTTTCCTAGCGATCGCAGTTTGCAAGTAGTAGAGCAGATGTATAATTACTTCGGCGATGAGGTAATGATGCATTTAGAATTTTTTCGGGTGAATGGTGTCGTAGTTCCTGGTGCATTGCAACTCGTGCGCTACACCACAGAAGAACGCCTCAATGAAATTATCCGCTATCACGAAGAACAGGGTGTGAGTATTGCCAATCCTCATACGTATATTATTGAAGACGGTGGCAGAAAAGTTATCGATCCTGAGCAGTTAAAATTTAAAGAAATAGTCGATCCTTATGGGTTGATGAACCCCGGTAAAAGCAAGGTTCTTCAATTCCAAATTCAAAATTAGCAAACTACAGAAACACGTATCAGAAATTTCTCTGTATATTTGTGTAACCTACCTCCAAAAAGCTAGTTGCTGGGCGTTTATAATTTGTGGTTTGATTTTAACAGCCGTGGGGATAACCCAAAATCCAACATTCCAATAATCGCCCATGATTGAAATTGACGGTTCCTACGGAGAGGGAGGCGGACAAGTTCTTCGCACTTCCTTAAGTCTAGCCGCCATTACCGGCGAACCCATACGAATTACAGGCATTCGCGCTGGACGCAAAAAGCCAGGATTAGCAGCACAACATTTAACAGCAGTTCGGGCTGCGGCGAGAATTTGTAATGCCCAACTACGGGGTGATGCTTTGGGTTCAATGCTGCTGGAATTCATCCCAGGTAGTGCTGTGCAAGCTGGAGTTTATACCTTTGATGTTAGTAAAGCACAACAAGGTGGTTCTGCGGGTGCGATCGCTTTAGTTCTTCAAACAATTCTCTTACCTTTGGCACTAGCATCTGGCAATTCTCTAGTGACACTAAAGGGTGGAACTCATGTGAACTTTAGCCCGACAGCGACGTACATTGAGCAAGTTTATCTGCCTATACTGCAACGCATGGGTGTAGAAGCCCAAGTCAAGTTAGGCGCTTGGGGGTGGTATCCCCAAGGTGGGGGGGAGGTAGAGTTACAGG
>NZ_JADEXF010000774.1 GCF_015207245.1 Nostoc cf. edaphicum LEGE 07299 | reverse complement strand
GATAATAATAGTGTAACTGCGGCATTAAAACCATCATCACCCGCGCCAACACTGATGCTGGAAATTTTTTGAATAATTAACTCTTATAAGTAAAAATCTGTTTTTAACCTTTTCATAACTTAAGATTAACCAAAATTTATCCGGTATCAGCTCTAGAATTTCTGAAGTAAACATTGTACAAAAAAGCTAGGACGTACAGGATGTAAATTACATGAGTCGAAAAGCCAGCAAAGTGTTTATACAGTCTGGGGTAATTCCTTACAGAGTGAACAATGGTAAAGTTGAAATCTTACTAATTACAACTCGTGACTTTCAACACTGGGTGATTCCGAAAGGAGATATTCCTAATGGCATGAGTCCGCCTGCTTCAGCAGCCAAAGAGGCGTGGGAAGAAGCAGGGATAATTGGGCAAGTAGATGCAAATGAAGTAGGAACTTACAAGTACCGCAAACAAGGAAAAATTTACTGCGTCAAGATGTATTTACTATCAGTCGAGATGCTGAGTGAAGATTATCCAGAAGCAAGTAAAAGAAAACGGCAGTGGGTAGAAGTGAATAAAGCTATCAGGCGGGTTAAGTTTAATTCACTCAAACGAATCCTTAAAGGTTTTTTACAGGTCAAATCTCAATTTTGTTCATTACGATGTTAATTAGTGGACAGAATAAATCAAACTATATTATGCAATCTAAAATCAATTGAAGGTTTGTAGTCAACCACTCCAAGCTTTACTACAAAACTTTGTTTATTCACGCCCACTTACTTAAATCTATAGTAAAGCTATCAAAGTTTTTATATCGGCAATTCCATCAGCCTGCAATTTCTTATACCAATTTAATATGAAGCTGCATATAATAGAGAAAACAAACTCGATAAATTAAAAGAACCATGAGCCGCCCTTTTGAGATTGAAATCGCAGAGAGCGAAGAAGAACTTAAAAAACGTCTACAAACAGCTAATTTAGGGAACCAGAAAGAAAAACTTATTATGCTGTGGTGGATAAAAAGCGGGCAGGCCAAGGAGCAGCAAGATATTGGAAAACGCTTGGCTAAAGATACATCAACGGTGACAAGGTGGTTACAAAAATATAGATCGGGTGGGCTAGATGAATTATTGAAAATAAAAAAAGCTCCGGGAGCAAAACGGAAAATTCCTGAAGGAGCGATGGCGGCACTTGAGGAGGAGTTAAAAACAGGAAAAGGCTTTAGTAGCTATGGTGCAATAGTAGAGTGGTTAAAGCAAGAGCAGGGGCTTGATATCGAGTATGCAACGGTTTATGCCTGGGTTCGATATCGATTAGGGGCAAAACTAAAAGTACCACGTCCTCAAAGCCATAAGCAGGATGAATTATTCAATTGTAAAAGTTAAATAAGGTAAGACTTAAATAAATAGATAGAGTTTCATTCAAAACCGTCGTTTTTAAAGATGATTTAGTCATTAGTCGCTGTCGTAAATTTACTATGAATGCTAAACAGTTTATAGTAAATTTACTTAATTTTTGCTCAGTAAAACAAGACCAAAGCCTTTTATATAAAGTTGACAGACACATTAACCGTTCTAAAGTTTTCTTATATAGCCGCATTTATGAAGTATTTGAAATACATACATAAAGTACATCGAATAGCTTTCAAAATCCGAAATTGAAGGGGATTAACAATCTCAATGGCGAGGGCGAAAGGCTGGGTGCGGTGTAGGTAAGTTAATTGCAAAAGCTCAACAGCAATCACACTCAAGAAACCAATTAAAGCTTTTATCCCGTCAGCAGCAAGTCTGTATCTTTCCACTTTACACCCCGACTTGAGAATTTTGTAATATTCCTCTACATGCCAACGATAAGAATACCAATGTAAAATCCTCTGCGATCGCCTAAATCACGGGGTGCAAAATTTTTCTCCCACCAATCCAGCATTGCTTGTCACCTTTAATACCCGATTTTCATTACTTTATTATATATACTGTGCTGTTTCTTAAATCCTTTGTTGATAAGACTTTCAATATTTAATGGGAAAACTGGAGTTTAGACTAAAAGCGATATGAGAGAACGTAAACCAAATGGAATTAGAGGTTAAAAATATTATCTTGTTAGCCTCAAAGCATCCACGACCTTGAACAATTATTGTGTAGTATGCTTGTTGATAAATAATACAATAATGATAATTAGCAAGAAAAAAGGGGTGTCTGATTGAATACAGTCCCCCTTTTGGCGGAAGGTGAGAAAGAACTACCATTACTCACCTACCAAGATGAAAAATGCCAGACTTGAAGAGTTTCGTCAAGTAGCCTACAAATATTTAGGTAGAGCCAAAGACGCAACTTTTGAAGTACTCCTAAGCAGTGTGAGCGCTGGAGTGACCTAATGCCTCTGATGACTTGGGAATTGTGGTTAGCCCGTGATATTGTGACTGATAATCCTCTACCTTGGCAGAAGTCTCAAGGTAATTTGACCCCTGGAAGAGTTGCTCAAGCTATGGGTGGAGTTTTCGCGGCCATTGGTACTCCAGCCCTTCCACCCAAACCTCGCGGAAAGTCCCCTGGTTGGGAAGCAGGAAAAAAGCGTCACCGTAAAAACCGATGCCCGATTGTTAAAAAAACAGTAACACGACCACGTAAAGAAGCATCTGTTGCTGTTTAATACCTTAGATTATTCATACTTTTGCTAAGTCTCTGATTAACTCAGCCCTGCTGGGTCATTTTGTATGGCTTAGTCTAAACTCCAGTAAATACTCATCTTTGCATAATCTTCACATTATTGGTTGAGAAATGTATACACAAGTACTTCTTCTTGTGTTTAGGCAATCAGGACTTACGCAACTAGCACAGTCAAGGAAAAACTAGTACAAAAATGCTATAAAGGATCAGTAGGCTTCTTTGAGAAGTCATGAATCTGCGGCTACAACTCTCAAAAATTCCTTATTCTCCCAAAATCGGAATAGAAATTATAAATTGTGTTCCTTGTCCCAAGACTGATTCACAAATCAAATTTCCACCATGATTTTCAACTACAATCTGCCGACTAATAGATAATCCTAATCCCGTACCTTTTCCTACGCATTTGGTAGTAAACAAATTTTCAAAAATGCATTTTTTAACTGCTTCAGGCATTCCTTTAGCATTATCTTGAATCTTAATTACCACCCTGTCTCTTATACACAGCTGACGCTGCCGACGCA
>NZ_JADEXF010000002.1 GCF_015207245.1 Nostoc cf. edaphicum LEGE 07299 | reverse complement strand
GTGCGGCAATTGGCTAACTTTGAATTTCTCAACTGGCTGACTAAGGAAGCGAAAAGCTATGCTGCACCCAAACAGTTTTACAACATTGCTGAACACATTCCCGATACAAAGACTGTAGTCAAGCCAGATGGCCCATTAGATGCTTGTTGGCATGAGAGTTTTCGCTACTTTATAATTCCATATATTTGTGGGAAATCATTTGAATTAGAACAACTCAAGCAGATTTTAGATCCCAAACAGCAGGGTTATGCGATCGCAACTAATGTAATTAATTATTTGGCAACCCACGATCGCGAACGTGTATTACGAGAATTAGGCAATTGTGGCATCTTTGACGCAGCTGCATTTGAACGAGCCAAGTTAGCAGCTGCTTTGTTAATGACAGCGATGGGTATACCGATGCTGTGGATGGGAGAAGAGTTTGGCGAATATCAGCAAAAAAGCGAAGATGTGACTAAGCCGCGCAAGATTAATTGGTCTTTATTGTCAAGCGACCAGAATCATGATTTATTTGAGTATTATCAAAAGTTGATTGCTCTACGCCAACAAAATCCAGCTTTGCAAAGTGACAATATTAAGTTTTTCTACGAAAATGCAGCTGAGAAAGTGTTGGCTTACACCCGTTGGGATGAGCATAATTCTCATGTCGTCGTCGTGGTAAATTTCTCCGACCAAAATCTCAATCAATATAAAATTTCAGACTTTCCAACTGCTGATTATTGGCGAGATTGGGTTAGCAATCAAGAAGTGAAATCTGGAGAGGATGGTTTAGTTACTGACTTACCAAGCTATACAGCTAAGATATTGGTTTCAGATTCACAGTAATGTAGTCTGTGGATTGTAGGAGTCAAAAGATTGTAAATACATTGTCGCAAGCAGTGCGATCGCCCGGTGAAATAGAAATGATGAATACGTATAATACCCTTTGCTCGGTAAAATGAAGCTATATGAGTATTCAAGCAGCATACGATAATTGGTCAGCCACATACGATGCTGACGAAAATCTGACGCGCGATCTCGATCGAATCGTCACCAGAGAAACCTTGATGGGTTTGAAGTGTAAATCAGTCGTAGAAATTGGCTGTGGCACAGGTAAAAATACGCTTTTACTTTCACAAATTGCTCTGAAAGTTTGTGCGATCGATTTTTCAGCACAGATGATCGAAAAGGCAAAAGAGAAAGTCAGGTCTGCGAATGTAGTGTTTATTACCGAAGACATTACCAAGCAATGGACTTGTCATAATGAGTCTGCCGATTTAGTCACTTGTAATCTTGTTCTAGAACACATCGAAGACCTCAGCTTGATATTTTCAGAAGCATCTCGTGTATTAGTCAAAGGAGGATACTTTTTCATCTGTGAGCTTCATCCATTCAAGCAATATCAAGGAACAAAAGCTAATTTTCAAAGACAGCAAGATAACGTTGAAATTCCGGCATTTGTGCATCATTTATCAGATTTTTTGAACACAGCGAAAGTTCATGGCTTCCGACTTGAAGACTTCCAAGAGTGGTGGCATGAAGAAGATCAAAATAAACCACCAAGACTTGTATCAATCTTGTTGAGAAAGTGAAGACAATTTTGGTGCATTTAAATTTAGAGCAGTTGCAGAGATACTTGCAAGAGTGATGGAAGATGGGCGAATAATTATGGAATTTCCAAAACAGGTAGAGAAAATTTCTGTCAGCGCTGACAATACTTTAACATCAGAATTCTCGAAAAAGATTCATCACTCATTAACACAGCGAGATGCTCAGTTTATTGAATCATTGATGCCTGTATGGGAATGGTTTTACCGTTATTACTTTCAAGTAAAAACTGATGGATGGCATCATATACCAACAACAGGGAAAGTACTACTGGTTGGCTCTCACAATGGGGGAATGGCTTCTCCAGATTTAATAATGATGATGTACGATTGGTTTTCTAGATTTGGAACCGAGCGTTTGGTGTATGGTTTAATGCACCCTTCTGCTTGGAAAGTGAGTCCAGAAATAGCAGGATTAGCCCAGAAATTCGGAGCAATTGTTGCACATCCCAAAATGGCTAGTGCGGCTTTCGATCGAGGTGCTAGCGTTCTGGTATATCCTGGAGGACAATATGATATGTTTCGTCCTCATAGCCAACGCCATAAAATTCATTTTGCCGATCATCAGGGCTTTGTCAAGCTGGCTTTAAAACAAGAAGTTCCGATTATTCCTGTAATCTCGGTAGGCGCTCATGATAGCTTGATAGTCTTATGTGATTGTTATGATTTCGTCAAACAATTGCATCAGTGGGGATTACCGTGGTTATATCAAATAGACCCTGGAGTTTTCCCAATTTACTTAGGTTTGCCTTGGGGCTTGTCTATTGGCCCTCTGCCAAATATTCCTCTACCTGTGCAGATTCACACTCGCGTCTGTCATCCAATTACTTTTGAAAGATATGGTCGAGATGCAGCTAGAGATCGTAACTATGTGAATGCTTGTTATGAAATAGTTCAAAGTCAAATGCAGGAAGAGTTAAATAATTTGGTTAGAGATAGTCAGAAATCTAGCTAAAACACGAATATTAGTGGCGAAGTGAGGAATCTCCCAATATTTCTAAAAGCGATCGCTCCATAACTTCACTGACAAATTTATTTCCTTGCAAGTTGAGGTGAATGTGGTCGTGAAACAAACCTTGCGGGTTGGGAGTTGAATTGAAACTCGGTAAAAAATCTATATAGTTAATTTGCTGTGCTTTGGTAAAATCACTCAAGCGCTGACGCGCTTTAATTTCGTAATCACGGGGGCCTGGTTCACCAATTTCTCGTAGTAAAGGAGTCATCACCAGCAGAAATTTGCTGTTGGATTGGCGAGTCAAGGCTTGAATTTTAGCGATCGCTTCCAGATTAATCCCCACGCGATCGCCTGATTCATTTTGCACGGCTTGCAGTTCTGGTATTGGCTTTTGCTTAACGATATAACGCTGCCACACTTCCACTAATGCCAGGGGAGGTTTACGATCAGGATAATTGCGATCGCGTCCTACTGGTAATGAAGTAGGAGGAGTTGCAAACAAATCATCGGTATTAATTAATAACACCACTGCTTGCGCGTTAAAATTGCCAAATTTCTCTAAATAAGCTAATTCATTCCTTGGCCCCCAAGAGTTTGCTGAAGCATTTAGCACTTCTACTTCCTGATAATTACTATTAGTGGATAATGGTAGAGAACGCATCATCAAACTAGATATTGTATTAGTCTGATCTGTCCACCAGCCACCATTAGCAATAGAATCACCTAAGAGGAGAATTCGCAGCCCAGAAGGTGCAGGTATCTTTTTTATCGGACTACCTCGCATAGAATATTCATTAATTTCAATGCGATTACCAAAACGACAAGTACGCTGGTTGGGAGCCAACAAATAACCAATCTGCTCATCGCCAATATAAATCAGGGGATTACCAAAACCAAACAGCGATCGCAGTCCGATCTCGATTACCAGAAACAATCCCACAACCACCGCCAAAATTACGCTCAGTGCTATTTTCACCTACTCACACCCTCTTATACTGAGTTGCTTTTCAATGATAGTAGGGGATTGGGCATTGAAGAAAGGAATAGGGTATAGGTTAGAGGGTACAGGTTATTTCCTGTCATCTGAAGAAGGGAATAGGGTATAGGTTAGAGGGTACAGGTTATTTCCTGTCATCTGAAGAAGGGAATAGGGTACAGGTTAGAGGGTACAGGTTATTCCCTGTCATCTGAAGAAGGGAATAGGGTATAGGTTAGAGGGTACAGGTTATTCCCTATCACCTATCACCTATCACCTATCACCTGTCCCCTGTCCCCTGTCCCCTTATCCTCACTCCCCACTTCTAAATTTTTAAAGTGAATTTAACGTCATCCGCAAATAGAAGGACTACAATCAAAACGGACAAATATCTCATGCTCCAACAACAGAGGATTACAAAGCTGTGTCCGACTTAAATCGCGGAATTATGAAATTTAAGGGAGCAGATTCCCCAAAAGTAGTCACCATCTCTACCGTGTTGCTTCTGGGATCGATCGCTGCTCTCGTAATCTGGGCGCTGCAAGCTGCCTATGCGCTAAACTAAAACCATTAGTAGTCTAAAAGGACACTTGTCTTAAACGGTTTCCGTCTTAGCCAAGTGTCCATTTAGCAACTAATAAATAAAACCCCCCTTATAACCATCAAAAATTTCAGCAAAACTTTAGATTTTAGATTTGAGGTTTTAGATGGAAAATTTAAATCTAAAATCCAAAATCCAGAATGTTTGAACCTTGGGGTATTTTCGTTATTTTAATTGTCTGCCCCCTTTTGGGCGGATTACCCCTGATTGCATGGATAACTTACGCCCTCAAACGGAAGCAGTTATCACAAGTTGGTACAGGAAACATTAGCGTATCAGCTGCCTTTTATCATGGCGGTAAAATTGTTGGAATTCTGGCAGTCTTGTCAGAAGCTTTTAAAGGAGTTGCGGCAGTCTTACTCAGCCGCATTTTCTTTCCAGATGGATCGTCTTGGGAATTGCTTGCCCTAATCGCTCTGGTAATCGGTAGATACTGGATAGGCAGAGGAGCAGGTACGACAAATGTTGTCTGGGGATTTGTCGTACACGATCCACTTGTCGCGATATTTGTATCTTTCTTTGCAGGTATTGCTTTTACAATTCTGCAATCAAGAAAGTTAGTCAAATTTGGGGTTTTGCTACTTTTTCCATTGTTTGTGGCACTTCTGCACTTTAGCGATATTCCCAGAATATTTGCTGCTGTGGCCTTAGCTGGTTTAATGGGCTGGATTTACACCAAAATTCCTGATGATATGAAGCTGCCAGCCCAAGAGGCACAAACAGAATCACAAGCGATGTTGGAATTTTTACGCGGCGAGCGCACAATGGTTTCTCTAGATGAAGAGTTGAATGTTGCCATAGTCGGAGAAAAGGCGGCAACATTATCTCAAATTAAGCGCTGGGGCTATCCAGTGCCGAAGGGATGGGTACTAGCACCTATCGACAATCCAGAAGGGTTAACAGAATTTCTCCAACCATCAGAATTATCTCCCTTGGTGGTGCGTTCCTCCGCTATTGGAGAAGACTCAGAACAAGCTTCTGCTGCTGGACAGTATGAAACAGTTCTAAATGTTACTAGTCCAGAGGCATTACAAGAAGCGATCGCTCAAGTTCAAGCTTCCTACGATCATCCCTCAGCTGTCCAATATCGGCGCGATCGCGGCTTAAATGATACAGCAATGGCTGTGTTAATTCAACAACAAGTCCAGAGTGTATATTCTGGTGTTGCTTTCAGCCGCGATCCCATTACCCAACAAGGTGATGCAATCATCATTGAAGCCCTTCCAGGCAGCGCGACGCAAGTCGTTTCGGGAAAAGTCACACCAGAACAATATCGCGCTTTTGTCGTTGAAACAGAAAATTCTTACTCTGTGCAATTAGAGGGTCAAGGACGAGTCCCACAATCATTAATCAAACAAGTTTCATACTTAGCTTACCGACTCGAAAAACGTTATCATGGCACTCCTCAAGATATCGAGTGGAGTTATGACGGGCAAACGCTTTGGGTGTTGCAATCTCGACCGATCACCACTCTGTTACCTATATGGACACGCAAAATCGCTGCTGAAGTGATTCCCGGAGTAATTCACCCCTTAACATGGTCAATTAATCGTCCCTTAACTTGTGGAGTTTGGGGAGAATTTTTTACTTTAGTTTTAGGCGATCGCGCTTTGGGGTTAGATTTCACCAAAACAGCAACTCTGCACTATTCCAGAGCTTACTTTAATGCATCCCTCTTAGGAGATATTTTTCTCCGTATGGGATTGCCGCCGGAAAGTCTGGAATTTTTAACCAGAGGAGCTAAATTAAGTAAACCCTCCTTGCAGTCAACTTGGGAAAATTTGCCAGGACTAGGAAAGTTGCTGAAGCGGGAATTAAGTTTAGAAAAGGACTTCAAGGAAGATTATCACAAACGGTTCATTCCTGGGTTGTCGCAGTTGGCGCAGGAAGATATAGATAGCTTGGAACCAGCGAAGCTGTTGGCAAGAATTGATTTTATTCTGGAGTTGCTGCGTCATGCAACGTATTACAGCATTTTAGCTCCCTTGAGTGCTGCCCTAAGACAGGCGATTTTTCGGGTAAAAGATGGGCAAATCGATCATAGCGTCACCCCAGAAGTAGCCGCATTGCGATCGCTCAGTGCGATCGCTACAGATGCCAAGCAGGTATTGCTGGAGTTTGAGCCACAGCAAGTATTTGAGCAATTAAAACAAACCCCCGAAGGAGAGAAAATCCTCCAAGCATTTAACGAATTGCTGCAAGATTACGGCTACTTAAGCGAAGTCGGAACCGATATCTCCGTTCCCACTTGGCGGGAAAATCCCCAGATGATTCAGCAGATGTTTGTGCAGTTAATGCAGGGGAACGAACCACAATCAGGTGCTAAAGATGCGATTAATAGTATCTTTGCCAGTAAGCGCAAACGCTCTTTTGTGCAACGGCGTATAGATATCAAAGGACGAGTTACCGAAGTTTATTCCCGACTTTTAGCTGAATTGCGTTGGAGTTTTGTGGCTTTAGAGAAAATTTGGTTAGAGTCTGGTTTACTTAGGCAAACAGGCGATATCTTTTTTCTCAACTTTGATGAAGTGCGGCGTCTAATTGGAGATGAAGATTCTAGCTTAATAGAGCAGTTAGATAAGTTAGTAGAATTTAGGCGATCGCAATTTGTACAAGATAGCGAGATTATTCAAATACCTCTTTTAGTCTACGGCCATACACCTCCTCACCCGTTAGCTCCCTCTGAACTTTACTCTGACCAAATTTTACAAGGTATTGGAGCCAGTCATGGGCAAGCCGAAGGTAGGGTGAAAGTGTTGCGAAATTTACAAGACATTCCAGACATTGACCGAGATACAATTCTGGTAGTGCCTTACACAGATTCCGGCTGGGCACCATTGTTATTAAGGGCTGGAGGATTAATTGCCGAAGCTGGGGGAAGACTTTCTCACGGTGCGATCGTTGCTCGTGAGTATGGAATTCCCGCTGTGATGGATGTTCGCGGTGCTACATGGCTTTTGCAAGATGGTCAACGAGTCAGGATTGATGGATCTAGGGGTATTGTGGAATTATCTAATGATTTAAGACCCGAATGATTACCACTTCGCTCAAAGACTTGCCTGAAGAGTCAGTTTCTCACAATGCCGAAATCAAGAAAAAGGTGATGTTACGCTTCGGCGATTTACCTCACCTAACTAACTTTTCTCAAGCACGTTTTGCTCCTGGACAAACCGCACCAGCACACGCGCATCAAGATATGTGCGAGGTATTCTTTGTAGAGGCTGGTTCAGGAGTAATTCACATTGATGGTACAGAATACCCCTTGCTTCCGGGAAACTGCGTAGCCATCGAACCGGGAGAAGTACACGAAGTTGTCAATAGTGGCTCAACAGAGCTTGTTTTGACATATTTTGGTTTGCGAGTGGAAAAATTAGCCTAATTCTTTTGAATAAAACACGCAGTGAGGGCATAAGATTGTTATGCCCTTATAAAAGTTTGCGGATGTTGCTTATAAACAAAGATAAATTTGCAAAATCCTAATATACCAAGGGTGTCACGCCGCGCATCTTACGTAAAGAATTTATACAAGCAGGACAATCGCAGTTAAATAAGTTGACTGCCACATCGCTTTCCTCGATATTGAACTCCAGCATGGGAGATTCTTCTTGAGAAAACTCTATTTCGCGCTGATAGTTAGGAATTTGAGCCAATACGGAAGCTCTGGCACACACTAAACCCACTTTATGTTTATTGCGTATACAAGATAGACGGTCTGTAGTGTTGGCTTTTGGTTGTGGCTCCATAGCTTGTGCTTGATTGAGCATTACTCCCATAGAAAGAATAGAGCTAATCAGCACAGGAGAAGAAAGTAAACTCAGTATGAATTTGTTCATTGGTTTTCTTAGAAAACAATCTCGATTGCTCAGATTATCCGATTAAATCTTACAGCGCAAGTAAATGTCTATCAGGAATAGCCCAAAATCCAGATGTAGAGATGCGATTTATTGCGTTTTGAAAGACCAAGGGACTCAATACTTCTCGGTTAAGCATTTCTAACTCGGAATCGGGTTTGGGGAAAAGGGTAAAGGGTAAGGGTTAAAGGTTTTTCCTTTCCCCTTAACCGAGAAGTATTGCAACCCAACCTACTATTCTTTTTAACTGAACCGTATTGACTAAAGTCCTTACTACGAACTTGCTTACCCATCAATTTTTAAACTTGACAGACTACTAAAAACTATTTACAAGTAAATTTTAAGTAGGGTGGGTTATGGCTTTAGCCTCTTCGCTGACAGCGGCGATCGCGTCTATTTATTGTTGAGTATAGCGACGCGGCGTATAAACCCAGATATTACCATCGCTACGCTTGATGGTTCGGGTTTTTGTGGAACCAACGAGAATAATTGTCCGCATATCAGCGCTTGCTGGCGTTAACTGGTCAAGTGCGATCGCTTTTACCGTTTGTCCTGGCCGACCGAGATTCCGGGCTAATACTACTGGTGTATCTGGTGTTCGATGTCGTAGTAAAATATTTCTCGCTTCTGCCAGTTGCCAAGTACGCTCTTTGGAAACAGGATTGTAGAAAGCAATCACAAAATCAGCCTCAGCAACCGCCGCAATTCGTTGGGCGATCGCAGACCAAGGTTTCAAGATATCAGAGAGAGAAATAGCACAGAAATCATGCCCAAGGGGCGCACCAATGGCTGCTGCGGCGGCCTGCATTGCAGAGATACCTGGAGCCACATGAATGTCGATACTGTCCCATTCTGGTTTAGCATAGCGATCGCATACCTCAAAAACCGCTGCTGCCATTGCATAGATACCTGGGTCGCCAGATGAAACTACAGCTACATATCGCCCAGATGCAGCCAAATCAAGAGCCATCTTTGCCCGTGCTTCTTCTTCGCGGTTGTCAGACTCATGCCGTTGCTTGCCATCAGCCAGAGAACCAACTAAATCTAAATAAGTTTTATAACCCACTAGGTCAGTTGCCGACTTGAGTATCTCCTTCACTTCTGGAGACATCCACAGCGAACCACCAGGGCCAGTGCCAATAATCGCTAACCGTCCGCGTGGCTGACCAATGGTATTGGGGTCAATTACTTGAGGAGCAATAGCGATCGCAATGTGGGGAGTTGAAGCAGTAATGGGGGACGTACCAGTGGCGGCGATCGCTGCGGCTTGGGCGGGGCTATAACCTTGGGAAAGTAGACTTTCTAGCTGATTTGAGGTAAAAAAGCGGGTGGGCACTTTCAAGGCGCTAGCTACGGCGTGAATTGCGGGATCGGCTGCGGCGGCAACGGGTGCAAATATCCCAGCGACTGATGCTTTTTCTAGTTTGGCATCAGCTAGTAGCTGTTTTACTAAAGCGACTGCATCATCAATCATGCCACTCATTGCGATCGCGATCGTTGCTGGATGATAGACAAGACAGTTAGCTGTAGGAGTCACCAAACGTTCTGTAACTTGGATGGTCAAATCTCCCTTGGAATCTATCGGTAATTTACTATCACTCAACCAAGGTGCTATTCCTTCTAGCTTAACTTGCGCCCCAGCTAGCACATCTGAGATAAATTTCTTCGCATCGTCTGGGTTTGCCAAATGGTATCCAGGGGGAGGAGATAATAGCGTTGTGCCTAAACGTAAATCGCCTGTAGTCGTAATTGCAGGTTTAACATCCAGCGCTTCGGCAATGCGGCGAGCCAAATCGTTCACTCCACCAAGTCCGCCCAAGAGAGGGACAACAGCGCTACCATCTTCAGCCACAGCTAGCACTGGTGGTTCCTGTCGTTTATCCGAGATTACCGGAGCTAACGTCCTAATTAAAATGCCGGCAGCACAAATGCCAATCAACGGCCTTCCCTGCATAAACAACTCGCGCAACGTCCCGCCAAAATTTGTAAAGCTGACATCAACTTCTGATGTGCGGCCCTCTAAACCGTATAGTGTTGCCCCTGGTAAGACGCTGATTATTTTGCGTGCTACTGTCACGCTATTTTGACCCAGTATTACAATGGCAGGTGCAATGTTAATCATTACTTAATTACGAATTATTTAATTAGCCTTTAAACAAATGTTCTCAAAAATTTAAGTGCTTCAGTTTTATTTTTAAACATCGCGTGAATTATATCGCCGTTATTATAACGAATGTCAATCTCGTACTTGATTGCTGGAGCAGAATTAGGTTGATTTTCTGAATAATTCTGGAGATATTCAATAGCATTATTAATAGTTTCCGATTGCTGAGATAGACCGTGTAGGACAATGATATTTACCTGTTGTACTAGTCTAGCAAACGATTGTTCTAAAATATTGATAAATTCATCTATTTGATATTTCTCTAGACTGAGTAGTTGATTTTTTATCTTATTAATATCTCGATCTGATAAATTTTTCCATTGTTCAATTTTATTTTGAAACTCTGATTCTAATGTACTTTCATTGAAAGATGCATTTATCCCAACTGATGTAAATGATTTTACAATATTTTCATACTTAAGATGCAGAATTTTAAAGCCCTTAGATTCTAATTGGTCAAGTGCTCCTTGAGTAAATACACCTGCGAGAATGGCACCTAAAAATGGATTAAGTTGACTATAGGTGTCTGCCAGAGGAATAAGCGCTCCTTCAATTTCTTGAACTTTATTTCTAGAATGTTTGGTGTAACGCCGCCATGCAGTCTCAATAAATGCCACTGGAAGACCAAGAGTTTCTTCTGTACCTCCCCGCTCCAGCACATAGTCAAGGTCATGATAATTACCATAACGATCCTGCCATGATACCTTTTTACTAATTCGTGCCTTGCGCTTCTTCTGATAGTCTAAGTAAAAACCATACTCATCAGCTACTTGCTGAAGTGTTTCACAAATAAATTCTTGGATGAGATTCCCTAAAATCTGACCCCATTTATGTGACAATGACTCTGCCATTACAGTTGTGCAAAATAATTCTTGTTGTGATTAGCTTATCCGTAAACCCACAAACAACCTTCGCAAAGAGGAACTCTGTGCTTGCGATTTTTCCATTTGACATTACGATCGCGGATTTTTTCAAACTTAAAAGATTCAAATCCTGCTGCTTGTGCTAACAAACCCATCCATTCAATTACCGGAATATAAATTCCATAGGGAGCAGAATCACCAATTACAAAGCAAACTGTTGCAGGACTTTTACATACTCTACGAAGTGCTATCCAAACTCTAGCCATGTCAAGAAAATAGCAGGCAATCATCAAATGATAATTCTTCTTACCTCCATGCAAATGTCGCTCTTGGGATAATTGATGGCAGATTTCAATAATACTAGCTTTGATTGGATATAATTCTTGAGATGCTAGAACTTCGTCGATGTTTACATTTTTATTTGTGACGTGCTGTGAACATGAACGAATTAAGTATTGCCTCACTGTAGTTTGCAAATCAGTCCAACCGGAAATTTCTTTCATAAAACACATTTCAAGACGTGTAGCATCCGCATAATCGTAGTTGTTAGCGTATGGCGGTGAGGTGATTACCAAGTTGGTAAAATTATCAGGTATACCCTGGCAAGTCCGAGCATCAGATTGAATGAGTGTCGAACTAGAAGCCGCTGTTTTTACTGCAATTTTCATATCTGTAGCTATATTCTCTGCCATTAGCTCAAAAGCAGATATTGGCTCTAAGAAAGATTGTTTCTTTTTATTTGGTAAAATATACTGCCAAGGTGCAGTTCCAGCATGAGAGACATGGCGAAGAATTGATACAAGTGTCAACCAAACTAACTGGGATTGAGATGAATCATCAGCGAGTTTTTCCCAAGCTTGGCGCAATCTATCTAGAGATTCAAGTGAAGATATCGTAAAGCATTCATGAATCAGTTTTGGGTATATATCTACACATGGTTGCAGATTTTCAGCATATTTTATAACCTCTCTTATATGTTCAATATAGGCATCAGAGTCAGTTTGATATAAAAGTTTAGCTCTTGCTATACGCACAACAAAAGGATGAGCCTCAATTCCAAAACATTTAACTCCAAGCTTTTCAGATGCAAGTAAGGTTGTACCAGAACCAGCGAATGGGTCTAAGACAGTAATTTCTCCTTGTTCTTGGAATTGAGTAATTATAGTTTCGACCCATTGTGCAGAGAAACCTGCACTAAATCTAAACCATCGATGAACTGGCAATTTCATGTTATCGATGAATGTAGACGAACTATCAAAAGATTTAGAAATGCTAGAAGAAAATTTCTGAAATGGCAACTCTAATTGTTGATTCATTTGAATATTTATTATTTATTAATATTATCGGGTAGAAGTCCATTAAAAATTGAGGTTAAGGCTTTGTTTGTTGAATTAGCATAGACCCTCTGACTGCTTGCACTAGTTCTTCTTATGTGCATTGGGTTATAGCGCTTTAACTTGCCAATATACAACAGGTAATTGTCGCACGATTCGGCAGTCTATTTGATGCAGACAGTCATTTGCTTGTGTTAAGTTAGCTGATACTTGATACTTGTTTTGTGGTGATTTTGATTGTCAACGCCAAGAAGCTTTTATTTGAAGTGATGGAGAAGCGATCGCATTTTCTCAAAAAAGTGCGATCGCTTGTTAAATTGGAGATTGGGACTCCAACCAAATATCCAAAGAATTTCTTTCCCAATCTCCAGACTCAACTTAATTAGCTTTACGTTCTTTCAGAACTTGATCTAGTAAGTTTCTAGCAGGTTGTGCTTTAGCCAACGCTACTTGATGGTCATTATAAGCACGAACAAGGCGAGAAAGACTGCTCACACCTGCTTTGAGTTGCTCCAGTTCTTCACCAGCAACTAGTACTCCATCAAGCATCCGCCCAATCAACGGTTTGATATCGCCCACTTCCTGCCGGACTTTTTGGAGCTTTTCTAGAGAACTCAGTAAGGTTTTTAGTGAGTTCAATATGTCGTCAATATCTTGGGCATCCTCCACTGGCTCAGGTGGATTTTCAATTGTTATCGTATCTTTGTCTGAAGCTGTAGGCAATTCCTCTACAGACGTTTCACTTGTAACCCCGTTTGACCGTGCCATCAACGCTTCCTCAAGGAATTTTCCTCAGTGTATCGCTGATTTCAAGTTGCCAAAGATAGTATTGTTATAATTCGTTAAATAAATACTTGTACAAATTCAATTGTACGTTGCGATCGCGAAAGCAAAGAATTCCCTTAGCTACGGTTAACATATAAACACAGCAATAATGATTGATTTTGAACCTTGGGACAGGTTGTTGCGTCAGTATGTCGATCGAGAGGGTCGTGTAAACTATATTGCTTGGAAAACTGAGCAACCTCAAGCGCTAGCTGATTGGTTGTCCAGTCAAAAAAATCTGGCTTTTACATCTAATAGCAACACTTGTGAGCAATTGGCATTGTGGATCAACCTTTACAATGCGTTCACCATTTCGGCAATTTTGGAGAGATACCCGCTTGAGTCAATTCGTCCGCGAATCTTAGGCATTCCCAACTGGCTGGCTTTTTTGTGGTTCTTCCAACGTCGTGCTTATTATATATTTGACGAACATTACAGTTTAGCCCAAATAGAGAACCAAATTCTGCGGAATAAATTACAGGAGCCACGAATTCATTTTGCAATTGTCTGCGCTTCCGTTGGTTGCCCGTTACTGCGGGCTGGAGCTTATTTTCCTCAACAAGTTACTCAGCAGTTAGATGAAGATACCCGTCGCTTCATTAACAATCCTGAGAAAGTTCGTTATGACTCAGATAGTAAAACGCTCTACTGTAGCAAAATCTTTAAATGGTATCGTCAAGATTTTCTTAAGGTCAAATCCTCTATTCCAGAATATATCCACTCCTACCTAGAAACAGACCTACCAATAAATGCCTCAACGCCGATTTCCTATCTCTACTATGACTGGAGCCTGAATCAGCGAATATCTTGATAAAATTGTTTGAGATAATTTGCATCAACGCCAATTCCCCACAAAAAACCGATATAAAGGTAGATTGCGTTTGCTTTCCAGCTACCCCATTTTGCGACGCGGCGATCTGAAGAGTGAACAATGCGGTTCACCAGATAAATACGTCCTTTTTTAACCAATTTCAGGCATAAATCTCCATCTTCCATAATCGGCAATGTCTCATCAAATCCGCCGCAATCCCAAAAGTCAGTGCGACGACAAAACATTACCTGATCTCCAAACAACAGGCGCAATCCTCGAAAAAACAGGTGAGGCTTAAATAGCAGTGGTGCGTAGTAGGTTTTTAAATAATTATGTAGAGAGATGCCCCAGCGAGTTGTTTGAGATCCACTCATTAGAGAAATGAACCCCCCACAGGCAATGGTTGACTCTGCTAGAGTTTTCTCTATTACGGTGATTAAGTCATCCGGCACCCAAGTATCTGCATGAAGAAAGCAAAGAATATCTCCAGTTGCAGCCGATGCTCCGTAATTCATCTGAATAGAACGCCCACGTCGCTCAGATGAGAGAACTTGTACGCATAGCGACTGATTGAATGACCCAAAGCATTGTTTTGCAACTGCCACTGTCTCATCTTCGCTGCCACCATCTACTACTATCACTTCAAAAGCAGGCGGATTAAGTAAAGTCAATTGGCGCAATGTCCGCTCTAAGCTACCTGCTTCGTTTAAAGTAGGAATGACAATCGAAACTTGAGACATGCAGTATAAGTAAGTAGTTTTATCGTTGCTTTTATTCTACTTGTTTAATGTTGACAAGCTCTTAGTCCAAGGGTCAATACTCTTGAGCATGGTAAGTAGCTTTTAGTAATTTTCCCCAGATTGCATTGTAAGGATGTACAACCTTTGCCGGATGCCCATTTTGAAAGATCGGCCTACCTTCGTTTGCCCACTGAAAAATCCCACCGCTCAAGTTATAAATGCACTTCATCCCGGCTTTATCAAGTTTTTGGGCTAATTTTGCGCTCCGGTAGCCAACAGCACAGTACACTATAATTGGTCTATCTTTTGATGCTGTTGCAATTACTGCTAAGTTTTCTGTGAGAGGATCTATGCGTACTGCTGTTTCGATATGACTTACTGCATACTCAGTTTGATTGCGTGCATCTAGTACTAATGGATGGGGCTTTGCAGAATCTGATAGTAATTGAGCTAATTGGTTACAATCAATTTCCTCAACAGCAGGAAACTGAAATCTAATCAGAATTTTAAGAAAGTTAAACGTGAGCGATCGCACTTGTGAAAAGACTCTCTGGTTGAGAAATAATACTAACGGGGGCTGTGTCTGATGTCTAATAGTAAAAAACGATCAAAGAACAGGTGATCGCACTGGCATCAAGTCTACAAAACAAACAGATAACTCATCAAGATTAGCTTATTTGCAAGTAAATATACTTATAATAACTACAGCATTTACTAATCACCTGCGATTATTTATGGTAATTCTTCAACTGATTGAACCCGAAGTTAAAAATCTGGGTGGTTTTTCTGCCCGCCGTAGTTTGCCATATCCTAATCGCCAAACGGTTGGGCCGTTTATCTTTTTCGATCATCTTGGCCCGTCCGTTATGCCCCCCAATCAAGGCATCGATGTCCGACCACATCCTCATATTAATCTGGCAACGGTAACTTATTTATTTGATGGTGCTTTGATGCATCGCGATAGTTTGGGTACTGTGCAAGAAATCCAACCAGGTGCAGTCAACTGGATGATAGCAGGAAAGGGGATTGTCCATTCAGAACGCTCACCTGACTTTGACCGTCACCAAGAAGCTACTATTCATGGTATTCAAACCTGGGTCGCCTTACCTGTTGAACACGAAGAAACCGAGCCAACGTTCATTCACTATCCGGCTGAAATCCTTCCCACCTGGGAAGAGAATGGCGTTATCATCAAACTTATTGCTGGGCAAGCATTTGGCTATACCTCACCAGTGAAAGTTCTCTCACCTATTCTCTATTTAGATGCGGTGTTGTCTGCTAACACCCACTTTACTATGCCTACAGATTATTCACAAAGGGCAGTATATAGTGTCACCGAGGGATTGAGGATTAATGATGAACCGATGGAGCAATATCGTCTCGCTATTCTAGAGTCAGGCGATCGGGTTGAGGTTTCTGCTACAGCTGCTGCTCGATGTGTTGTTATTGGCGGTGAGCCGTTAGGTACACGCTACAAATGGTGGAATTTTGTCTCTAGCCGACCAGAGCGAATAGAGCAAGCTAAAGCTGATTGGCGCAACTCTCGCTTTGCGAACGTGCCAGATGAAACAGAGTTTATTCCACTGCCAGAAGTGGTAACAGAAGCTAATCCTTTTTCATAAGTGTGTCGAAGTGTGACACTCACTATCTTGCTTTAGGATGGCCCAGTTTAACCCAAGTTGCCAGTTACTCTTATGAGCGATCGCTTTGGGACAATTAAGCAATAAAATGCCTTCCAAGAAGAGAAAATTAGGAGGAAGTTATGCCACTTGATAGGTGTATGGAGTTGCATCTGCATATTATATGGTGAAATATGGTAGCAACTGCTGTGAGGCAAAGCCAAATGACACTTATACAATTGTGGCGATTTATCACAATTATGCTGGCTTCCTTTAGTCTAAGCTTGTCTATGGCTCATTTGCTAGAACTACCGCGAAGAATAGAATTTGACCAGCAACTCTGGGTAAAAGTGACCGTTTTTGAAAATGTTTATCGGTATTTTGGCTCAGTTGGTGCTGCATTTGAAATTGGCTCAGTTTTCACAGCAATTGTGTTGCCGTTCCTCGTTCGCAAACGCGGCTCAACATTTTATTGGACATTAGGGGGAGCGATTCTTTTAGTGCTGGCTCTTGTCAGTTGGGTAATATTTGTAGCCCCCATGAACGCGGAATTTTCAACGTGGCTGACTAATCCCGTCCCGCCAAACTGGACGCGATATCGTAACCAATGGGAGTATGCACATGCAGTTAATGCCTCGATCAAAATAATTGGCTTCAGTTCACTAGTAATTTCTGTGCTGGTTGAAACAGCAAAACGAAAGGTTGCTCATTCTAATCACTCGTAAGAAATTTCAAGTTGGTGATTATTTTAGATAGCAGATTTCTGGTGATAAACAGTTTGATTCTTTGAAGTGAACCTCACGAATGAAGGAAATATCACGCGAGTTCGGACATTGGTAGAATCACTTTAATACCATTTTGGATTTTAGACTTCGGCTCCTTTCGGCTTCTCTACGAGACGCTACGCGAA
>NZ_JADEXF010000773.1 GCF_015207245.1 Nostoc cf. edaphicum LEGE 07299 | reverse complement strand
GACTACGAATTAGAGCGCTAATATTACCATTAAAAATATCTGCTATGTCATGAGGTTAAAATTAACGCATATAACTAAATGTTTTTGCCTAATTATCAACAGTAAATATCTTAAAGCCTTATTTTTTCGTACAGACTACCTAATTTAGGATGATTGCATTTACGGACTATAGCCTAGCCACATCAAGGCTTTGAACGTTTTCGGAGATGTCTAATAGTTCATCCTATGTGTTTCTGGTTATCACCTACCTCTCGTCATGCTTATGGCTAAAACAACTAGGATTTTTGGCGCGAATTCTCCAAATAGAAGCAGGAGTCGGGAAACGGCAAAGACGCGCTGGCTCACTTCCCTAGCTCACTTTTTACGTTTGCCTTTGTACTTCCTGGTCGCTTTGCTATGCATTGTCGGTTCACCAGTGCTAGCAAAAGTTCCTGGCTCAATCAATTCTTCATCCCAACTGCCAGTAAATAGTATAATATCACTCGCTGTGCCCACTGATGCCGCCTCACTCTTACAGCAGGGCAAAGTTTTATACAGTAATGGCAACTTTGCCAAAGCTGTAGAAGTGTTACAACAGGCTGTCCAAATATATAAGCAGCAAGGGGAGAGCCTCACACTAGCAGTTACACTGAGTAATCTTTCCCTAGCTTACCAACAACTCGGTGCATGGAGTCAGGCGCAGCAGGCAATTACAGAAAGCTTAAATTTACTTCAAGGACAGGATAAAAACCAAAATCTGCAAATATTTGCCCAATCACTAGATATTCAAGGTCGTCTGCAATTGGCAATGGGAAAGTCCGAAGCGGCTTTGGCAACTTGGCAGCAGACAGAAGAAATTTACAAACAAGCAGATAATCAAAGTGGCGTAGTGCGATCGCTAATTAATCAAGCACAGGCCTGGCGCACTCAAGGATTTTACCCACGGGCGATCAAAACACTTGATCGAATAAGTCAGACGTTAAAATCTCAACCAGATTCTCTAGAAAAGACAGTGAGTTTGCGATCGCTCGGTGATACCCTTTTGGTATTGGGCGATTTGAAAAAATCACACCAAGCCCTAAAAGAAAGTCTGATAATTGCTCAAAATCTAAAATCAAGCGCTGATATTGGGGCTAGTCTGTTCAGCTTGGGGAATAATGCCCGTAAACAAAACCAAAAGAAACAGGCGATCGCCTATTATCAACAAACAGTTGCAGTATCTCCCTCACCCCTGGCAAAAGTTCAAGCCCAACTCAATCACCTGGGACTACTGATTAAAGATAAAGAATGGGCAAAGGTTCAAACTCTTTTGCCGTCGATTGAGTCCCACCTCAACCAACTTCCCCTCAGCCGTGCGAGTATTTACGCTAACGTTAACTTTGCACAAAGTTTAGCAAAAGTCAAGAGTGGTGGATTACAAGCATCCAGTCAGAGTTCTTATGCAGGATTAAGTACAAAAGACTCAGCAAAATTACTCGCTAGTGCCATCCAGCAATCCCGCAGTTTAGAAGACAAGCGGGCAGAGGCTTATGCTCTAAAGAGTTTAGGCGGCTTGTACGAAGAAACCAGACAGTGGTCAGAAGCGCAAGACTTGACCAGGCAAGGATTAGCTTTGGCACAGAGTAGCAATGCACCAGAAATTACCTATAGCTTGGAGTGGCAGTTAGGTAGATTGCTTTGGGCACAAAAAGATATTAATGGTGCGATCGCCGCTTATGATGCTGCTGTAAACACTCTTGAGTCTCTCCGCAGAGATTTAGTAGTCAATAAAGATGTAGTGAACCAGGATGTGCAATTTGACTTCCGGGACAGTGTAGAACCCGTCTACCGCCAGTCAGTGGAGTTACTGCTGCAATCTCAAAAAGGAAAACCAGATGAAAAAATATTGGAGAAAGCACGCGAACGGATTGAAGCACTCCAACTAGCCGAATTAGACGATTTCTTTCAAGAAGCTTGTCTGCAAGGTCAGAAAGTAGCCCTCGATCGAGTAGTAGACAAAGATAATACCAAGGCTGCGATCCTTTATCCAATTATTCTTCGTGACGAACTCCAGGTAATTGTCAAAATTCCTACACAATCTCTGCAAAGCTACAGTACCAAGATTTCCCAAGCTAAAGTAGAGAAACTCTTAATAGAACTGCGAAGAAATCTTGTCGATCCAACTGCTACTAAGATCGTCCAAACCCAATCGCAAGAAGTTTACAGTTGGCTGCTTAAACCTATTGAGGCACAATTGCAAAAGAGTAGCGTCGATACGTTAGTCTTCGTCCTAGATGGCCCATTACGCAATTTACCAATGGCAGCTCTCTACGATGGTAAACAATATTTAGTAGAGAAATATGCGATCGCCCTGAGTGTCGGTCTACAACTCCTCGACCCGAAACCGCTAGTAAAACAGCAGATGAGAGCGCTAACCGCAGGACTAACTATGCCACCGCCAGGATTTCCCAAGTTTGCACCATTGCTGGCGATTAAATCTGAATTTGATGGTATTGCTAAAGCAGGAGTTTCGACAACCAGCCTATTGGATGGAGATTTTAAAAAAAAGAATTTGGAAAGTGAAATTGGTGCTGCTTCATTCAACATAGTGCATTTGGCAACCCACGGTCAGTTTAGCTCCCGCCTTGAAGACACTTTTATTTTAGATTTCGATGGTCAAATCAATGTCAAAGATTTTGATACTCTCTTTCGTAGTCAGGGTAAAACCGTAGTAGAACTATTAGTTTTGAGTGCTTGTCAAACAGCAACAGGAGACAGCCGTGCAGCACTTGGTCTAGCAGGAGCAGCTGTCCGAGCTGGGGCACGTAGTACCATCGCTTCCCTGTGGCAAATTGATGATGAATCAACAGCGATGTTTGTTAGTGCCTTCTATCGAGAACTCAAGAGTGGCAAAATCACCAAAGCCGAAGCAGTCCATCGTGCCCAGCTACAACTGCTGAAACATCCCAACTACAGAGCGCCAAGCTTTTGGTCTGCCTATGTATTGATTGGCAATTGGTTGTGATTTGGGGAGTCAATCTTTGTAATCGATCGCTGAAATTGTCCGCTCAAAAGTTGGCAAACTATCTGCTAGTTGATAAACCGCTTTTAGCAGCTTGAAGCTATCTTGATAGAAGTATAAATACTCAAAAGCTCTATATGCTAGATCGTTTCAATATACAATCTTTTCATTTTATGGGATATTTTTACCTAATC
>NZ_JADEXF010000772.1 GCF_015207245.1 Nostoc cf. edaphicum LEGE 07299 | reverse complement strand
GTGTAGGCTCTATCTGGTAGGTAAAATTACTAGATAAATTTATGGTAATTAGAGCGCCAAGCAGCAGCATTCCTAATTCTGCTGTGGTATTAACCTGACTTACAGTTAGGTTATTTGATTTTTGAGCAACTAGTTAGGTAACTGAACGGCAAGTTTAGTTACTAGAAAATCTTTGCATGACGACATTCAGTGTCTAGCAAGAGGTGAATGTCTGAATGGCACCAATACCTCAAAGTTTTACGGTGAAAAGATTTTATCGATATGCCATCCGAGGATTTTTTAGACATATATCAGTGGTTAAAACCATGATGCTGTCCTCTTTTCATAAGCACTTGCCACCTAATTATGTGGGTTCGATCAAAATGTGTGATGCATTTGAGCAGTTAGGAATTGCCAACCTTTCGTAGCAGCAGTAATCATAACTGGCATAGCCCAAATCAGCGATACCGACCCTAAGCTTCTCTAAGAGATGCTCCGCGTAGCTTGCTTCCCCGGAGGGGTACGCTAACGCACTATAAAAAAAGAAAAAATATATGAGTACAACACGCAAGTTTCGTTTAGGTGCATTCATTCAAGCTACCGGACACCATGTCTCTGCTTGGCGACACCCCAATTCACAAGCAGATGCGGGACTGAATTTCGAGCATTATAAGGAAATTACCCAGACCGCCGAACGCGGCTTATTCGATGCAGTTTTCCTGGCAGATAGTCCAGGAGTCTGGGGCGGCGCTCCAGAAACTCAGCATCGCAACGGTAAAATTGCCCATTTTGAGCCTGTCACCCTCTTCTCGGCCTTATCCTCTGTAACCCAAAACATTGGCTTCATTTCCACCGCCTCGACCACTTATGAAGAACCCTACACCCTGGCACGTAAGTTTGCTTCCTTAGACTACTTGAGTAAAGGCCGGGCCGGGTGGAATGTAGTTACTACAGGCAATCAAAATGCTGCACGTAATTTCGGACTTGAGCATCACCCAGAACACGGCCAGCGTTATGAACGAGCTGAAGAGTTTGTGGAAGTGGTGAAAGGTCTATGGGATAGTTGGGAAGACGATGCTTTCATCCGTGACAAAGAGTCTGGGGTCTATTTCGACCCGGATAAACTGCATACATTGAACCACAAGGGCAAATATTTCTCTGTAAAAGGCCCTTTAAACGTTGGTCGTCCGCCCCAAGGTTATCCAGTAATTGTTCAGGCTGGAGCCTCCGAATCGGGACGGGACTTAGCTGCACGCACTGCCGAGGTGATTTTCACCGCCAATCAAACCCTAGCTGATGCCCAAGAGTTTTATGCTGATGTCAAAGGTAGGCTAGCACAATATGGGCGATCGCCAGACGATCTCAAAATTATGCCTGGTGCTTTCCCAATCATTGGCCGTACTGAATCAGAAGCTCAAGAAAAATACGAATTCTTGCAATCGTTAATCCATCCCGATGTGGCCTGGGGGATTTTAAAGGACTATTACAAGGGTGTGGATTTGTCGAAATATTCTTTAGATGATGTGGCTCCCGAACTACCCAGCGACACCAACACTAACAAAAGTCGTCTCAAACTAGTTAGAGATTTGGCTACTCGTGGGACTCTCACACTGCGCCAGTTGTATCTCTCTCTTGCTACTGCACGAGGTCATCGCACCATACTCGGTACTCCCGAAACCATTGCCGACCAACTAGAAGAATGGTTCAACAACGATGCCGCAGATGGCTTTAATATCATGCCGCCAATCCTTCCCACAGGATTGGATGAATTCGTTAACCTAGTCGTTCCCGTCCTCCAAAAACGCGGACTGTTCCGTACTAAATACGAAGGCAGTACCTTACGTGAAAACCTGGGATTGCGTCGTCCGGCCAATCGTTTTACTGCTAAACAACTAGATGAAAGATTGGTGTTGGCGTAAATGACTTTTCATATCTGCACTGTGCTTACAGTGCTGTAGTGTAAATGAATTTTTCACGGATGCTTATGGCATACCTTTTAAACCGTACTTTCTGTAGATCGCCACCTTACAGAAAATCGTAGGGAGACGCGATAAATCGCCGTCTCTACAAGAAATGTATTTATCAATAGCAGCATTGGATGCTGAAAAACTCTGTAATTTTTGTGCTGTAAGCAAGGAAAAAAACATGACTGAATATAGCCGATTGAAGACCTCACGCTCTGCTGCAATCAGAGCAACCCTTGATTATCCAGTAATCGACACCGACGTTCATACCAATGATTTCACCCCAGCTTTTGAGGATTACATCGCTAAGTACGGCGGTGTGAAACTTGTAGATGAGTTGCGTAAGACGGAAGCCTCTCGTCTTAACTCTAAGAGCAACGGTAAAGACTGGTATCAACAAACTCCTGAAGAACGTCAATACAACCGCACAATCCGATCGCCTTGGTGGGCTAGAGTGACCAAAAATACACTCGATCTCGCCACTTACACCCTCCCCGGATTGCTCTATGAGCGTCAGGCGGAGCAAGGATCGGACTATTCGGTGCTGTTTCCCAACAATGTCTTAGCACCGGCTGGAGCCAGTGCAGAAAATCGTCAAGCACTGCAACGCGCGGTCAATCACTATCATGCTGATATTTACCGGAAATATAGCGATCGCTTGACACCGGTAGCTGGTATCCCATTAACTACTCCCCAAGAAGGCATTGAGGAGCTCGAGTTTGCAGTGAAAACACTTGGTTTAAAAGTGATTAATATCACTGGCGGTGTGAAACGGCCAATCAAAGTGATCGCTGATAAATATCCAGCTGATAAATTCCCTGAAATCGCCAAGTATGCTTCTTATATCGACTTTTACGGACTAGATAGTGAATACGACTACGATCCTTTCTGGGCAAAGGTCGTGGAACTTGGCGTACCCGTCACCACCCATTATGGCAGTCAGGGTTGGACTGGCCGCTCCTCCATCAGTAACTACATGAACAACCATATCGGTCACTTCGCCGATGGTTCGGAAGCGTTTGCGAAGGCGTTGTTCTTCGGCGGTGTTACCAAGCGTTTTCCGCAGTTGCGAGTAGCGATGCTGGAAGGTGGTGCAGATTGGGGTGCGCGTGTCTACATTCATTTGGTAGATCGGTTCTCCAAGCGCAATATCAAGGCACTGGAAAACTACAATCCAGCATTGACAAATGCCGATGAGTTGTTTGAAATATTTGAGCGCTACGGTGCAGAAA
>NZ_JADEXF010000771.1 GCF_015207245.1 Nostoc cf. edaphicum LEGE 07299 | reverse complement strand
CCTGCTGATGATATTCCACCTACTGCTCGTGAACTATTTATTAAATTACGGGTGCGTTCTGTTGTTAATGTTGATACTCAAGAGATTGGTCAAAGTCACCTCCATGACTTGGAAAATGGAGAAACTATATCAGAGGAGATCCGTTACCGCCCTGTAGACCCATGTCATGTTGAATATTTGACGGCAATGGGGGTAAAGTCTTCTGTAGTAGCGCCTATTATCTATCAAGAGCAACTTTGGGGGCTACTAGTGTCTCATAATTCTGAAGCGCGTTTGATTTCAGAATATGAACTAGAAGCAGTACAAATGGTAGTCGAGCAGCTGTCAGTGGCGATCGCTCAAAGTACCCTGCTCACTCAAGTCCGCAAAACAGCCGAACGGGAAGCTATCATTAACCGCATTGCTACCCTACTACATTCATTACCGACAATTGTATTACAACCAGCCCTAGAAGCAGCTGTTGCCGCCTTTAATGGAGTTGGTGGCAGGCTTTGCATTAGAAATGCAGCTTTTGATTCCCATAATGGCAACATGAGCAGCTTAACAGAATGTTTAATACCAGGAAACACTTGTGCCAAGCTTTATGTCTGTGGGCAGCAACCTGTGATGCCAGAACAAACCATATATCCATTGATAGAGCAGTATAGCGTCTGGCAGGAACACTACAAGTCTGGGAAATACGATACTTGGGCGATTTCAGATATATATCAAACTCCTAGCTTACGAAGTTTGCAACCCGCTTTTCAAGCAACTAAAATTCGCAGTATGTTGATGATCCCACTTCAGTATCGTCAGCAATTACTGGGCTATTTAAGTATTTTTCGCAACGAAATAGATACAGAAACCCTATGGGCGGGGCAGTATGACAGCGATCAAAGGCAGCTTTACCCTCGTTTATCGTTTGAGGTTTGGCGCGAATCTAAAAAAGCACAAGCTCAAAAATGGACAGTCGAAGAAATTGATCTAGCTACAGACATCGGTAAACACTTTGCTTCAGCAATTCAGCAGTATGAACTATACCAACAAGTGCAAGCCTTTAATGAAAATTTAGAACACCAAGTTAAAAGGCGCACACTTGAATTACAACGGACAGCTGAACAACAACAGGCTGTGTTTAAAGTTATTGCCGAGATTCGAGAATCTCTTGACACAGATATTATTTTTCAAACCACAACTAAAGAAGTTTGTCAATTAATCAAAGCTGATCGCGTTTCTGTTTATCGTTTCGATGCTAATTGGGGTGGTGAATTTGTCGGGGATTTTGAGGCTGCTAGTCCATACTGGTCGAATGAGTCGGAACTAGGTATTAACACAATTTGGAATGACACCTACTTACAAGACACAGAAGGAGGACGTTACCGCCACAATGAAACATTTGCAGTCGATGACATCTACAAGATGGGGTTTGCTCAGTGTCATATCGACAATCTAGAGCAGTTCCAAATTCATGCTTTTGTGCTTGCGCCGATTTTTGTTGGGCAAAAACTTTGGGGTTTGCTAGCAACTTATCAACACACTGGCTCCCGGCAATGGAAAACTTCTGAAGTTAACTTCCTCAGTCAGATTGCCGCCCAAATGGGCGTAGCACTCCAGCAAGCTGATTTACTCTCTCAGACACAACAGCAGACATTAGATTTGCAACAAGTAGCAGAACAACAACGGGTATTGTTTGAAGTTGTGGCGAAAGTTAGAGAATCTCTCGATCTAGATGCGATTTTTCAGACAACTACCCAAGAAATCTGTAAATCACTACAAGCAGATCGAGTTGCAGTCTATCGCTTTCATGCTGATTGGAGTGGTGAATATATCGCCGAGTTTGTGGGTGATAACTGGTTAAAGTTAGTAGATTCAGATACCAAGACAGTTTGGCAAGATAGCTATTTACAAGAAACCCAAGGTGGGCGATATCGTCACAATGAAACCTTTGTAGTCGATGACATCTATGAAGCTGGCCACTCTCAATGCCATGTTACGGCTTTAGAGCAAATTCAAGCAAGAGCTTATGCGATCGCACCTATATTTATCGGGCAACAGCTATGGGGCTTATTAGCAGCTTACCAGAATTCTGCACCCCGCCATTGGGAAGCCTCGGAAATTAAATTTATTACTCAAATTGCCAATCAGCTTGGGGTTGCACTCCAACAAGCGCAATTACATAATCAAACTAAAGAGCAGACGCAAAAGCTAGCTCAAGCTTTGCATGATTTACAGCAAACTCAAACCCAACTGATCCAAACTGAGAAAATGTCTTCATTAGGTCAATTGGTAGCTGGTGTGGCTCACGAAATTAATAACCCCGTGAACTTCATTTATGGCAACATCAATCATGTCAACGATTACACCCAAGATTTACTCAGTATCCTAGACCTTTATTTGCAAAATACTCCCAACCCTAGTCCTGAAATTAGCGATCGCGCACTCGATATCGACTTAGAATTTATCATGGAGGATTTGCCCAAAACTCTATCTTCCATGAAAATTGGGGTCGATCGCATTCGGCAGATTGTCTTGGGTTTACGGAATTTCTCTCGCCTTGACGAAGCAGAAAAAAAACCAGTTGATATTCATGAGGGCATTGATAGTACCTTGCTAATTTTGCAGCATCGCTTGAAAGCAAAACCAGAAAGTCCGGCGATTCAATTAGTCAAAGAATATACTAACCTTCCTTTAGTGGAGTGCTATGCCGGGCCGCTAAATCAGGTATTTATGAATGTTTTAAGCAATGCGATCGATGCTTTAGAAGATTACACGGAATCTCAATCAAATTCCCATAGCAGTCAAATTACCATTCGTACTGCGATTGGAGAGCTTGAAGGTAATATCAAAAGCGTAGTAATTCGCATTGCAGATAATGGCCCAGGAATACCCGAAGCTCTCAGAGCAAGAATCTGCGACCCCTTTTTTACAACTAAGCCAGTGGGAAAAGGCACTGGTTTGGGGTTATCAATTAGTTACCAGATTGTCGTAGATAAACACGGCGGTGTGTTGAAATGTGATTCTCAACCTGGGTTAGGTACAGAATTTTGGATTGAAATTCCGATTAAACAAATTCGTCATTAGTCATTTGTCATTGGTCATATCAAGTCCGCTTGATTACTTATTAAACCCGAAGAACCCCACCCCCGCCAAAGCTATGCTTTGTCTCCCCTCCCCGCTTGCGGGGAGGGGCTGGGGG
>NZ_JADEXF010000770.1 GCF_015207245.1 Nostoc cf. edaphicum LEGE 07299 | reverse complement strand
AATATGAGAACGGTTTGGGGGTTTTCACCACTGATAACCAAACCTTAATCAAAGTTAGTATCGAAGATATGAATGATCGCTATTTCCATGCGATCGCCAGACGTCTCGCCATCCATACCACTACTTCTGGGCGCTGAATGCTGAGTATTTAGACTTCACTCACAACTTTTAGCGTCTCTGAGCAAATTTACGGTACTGTTTTAATGGATGGTTAAAGATTTGTTAAGAACTCCCCAGCCATCTCTATAATCCCAGTGACTGACTACCAATTTTAGATTTTGAATTTTAGATTTTGGATTAGGGGCGTTGCTTCTAGTTCATATCTTGCTCTTACTAGGCAAAAAATCTAAAATAGCCATTCTAAAATCCCAAGCCGCATCTTTAGTACGGTGCGATCAATCCAAAATCGTCAATCTCAAATCCAAAATTGATTGACCCCCCCACCAGGAGCAAAGCTAGCATGATTTCTATTCATTCTGTCACTTCGGATGAATACCCCGATCAGACCAACAACCCAATCAATAGTCATGAAAATCAACCTGACAAGCCAGAAGAAGCTTGTGGTGTTTTTGGCATTTACGCCCCAGGAGAAAACGTTGCTAAACTGACCTACTTTGGATTGTATGCCCTCCAGCATCGGGGTCAAGAATCAGCTGGTATTGCCACCTTTGAGGGGACAAAGGTACATCTCCACAAAGACATGGGTTTGGTTTCTCAAGTTTTCAATGAATCTGTCTTGGATCAATTGCCCGGTAGTCTTGCTGTTGGTCACACTCGTTATTCCACCACAGGTTCTAGCCGCAAAGTTAATGCCCAACCCGCAGTACTAGAAACCCGTTTAGGTTCATTAGCTCTAGCACACAATGGTAATTTAGTCAATACTGTGCAACTACGTCAAGAGTTGCTTGAAAATAAATGTAACTTAGTCACAACAACAGACTCAGAAATGATCGCTTTTGCGATCGCCGAAGCCATAGATACGGGCGCTGATTGGCTAGAAGGTGGAATTCAGGCATTTCAACGTTGCCAAGGAGCCTTTAGTTTAGTTATTGGCACTCCCGTCGGCGTTATGGGTGTCCGTGACCCTAATGGAATCCGCCCCTTAGTAATTGGCACTTTGGCTGGTAATCCAGTCCGTTACGTTTTGGCTTCCGAGACTTGTGGTTTAGACATCATTGGAGCCGAATACCTGCGAGACGTAGAACCAGGTGAATTAGTTTGGATTACTGAAGAAGGTTTAGCTTCTTATCATTGGAGTAAAAAGTCCGAGCGGAAATTGTGTATCTTTGAAATGATTTACTTTGCCCGCCCTGATAGCGTCATGCACAACGAGAGTTTGTACAGCTATCGAATGCGATTAGGACACCAGCTAGCTAAAGAATCTTTTGTAGATGCCGATATTGTCTTCGGTGTTCCTGATTCTGGTATACCTGCTGCTATTGGATTTTCCCAAGCGTCTGGTGTCGCTTACGGCGAAGGACTGATTAAAAATCGCTATGTTGGGCGAACCTTCATTCAACCAACCCAAACCATGCGCGAATCGGGTCTGAGGATGAAACTTAATCCCCTCAAAGATGTGCTGGTAGGTAAACGAGTAATTATTGTAGACGACTCGATTGTACGGGGTACTACCAGCCGTAAACTAGTCAAAACCTTACGTGAAGCAGGTGCAGTAGAGGTACACATGCGAATTTCGTCTCCGCCTGTAACTCATCCCTGCTTCTATGGCATCGATACCGATTCTCAGGATCAGCTAATTGCTGCTACCAAGTCAGTGGAAGAAATTGCCAAGCAACTGGAAGTAGACAGCCTTGCCTATCTGAGTTGGGAAGGAATGTTAGAAGCCACACGAGAAGACACCAATAGTTTCTGTTCTGCCTGCTTCACCGGAGATTATCCCGTAACGATTCCTGAGCAAGTCAAGCGTTCTAAGCTGATCCTAGAAAAGGTAGTGGTGTAGGGATTGGGGTATTAGGCAGAAGAGGAGACAAGTCCGCACTCAGACTTTTCGCTCCTGCTCTTGAGAGGTTTTGAATTCTCCTCCTTCTCTAGTCTACGGTGTACATACAAGCCCTAAAAATGTCTGATTGGAGGCAGAGCAGAGTCCTCTAATCAGCCGCTCCCATGCTCTGCATGGAAACGAGAGACACTCCAGGCGATAACTCTCACCAAATCCGAATCAAGTTGATGAATGGGGCAAGACATCGCCCCATTTATTTTTACTAACTCAACTCAATTGTTCAAACTTAAATTTCCCTTTAATAAACTTGTTAAAGTATTGACCATCAGACGGTGCATTTTCTAAGCCTTCCTTTACACTAAGGGGTACTTTGAAATACTCATAAACACTTCCATTGTCAAATTCAATAGTTAGTGTTTGAGTTGTTGGATCATAACGAAATTCTTTAATCAGGCTGCTGGGAGGTTTGAGTAAGGGGAAGGCGATCGCATCCCGAATACTGGCACAATCAGTTAATAACATCACCAAGCGATCAATCCCAATCCCTAAACCACCTGTAGGCGGCATACCATATTCCAAAGCGGTGAGAAAGTCTTCATCTACACCTTGGGCTTCTAAGTCACCAGCAGCTTTCCGCGCCGCTTGTGCTTCTAAACGTTCTCTTTGATCGATAGGATCGGTAAGTTCTGAGAAACTATTCCCAGTTTCTCGCCCGACTATAAATAACTCAAATCGTTCTACCAAACCAGGCACAGAACGGTGAGGTTTTGCTAAGGGCGAAATTTCTACAGGGTAATCAATTACAAAGGTAGGTTGAATTAAATTTGCTTCTACCTTCTCTTCAAAGGCTAAATTTAGTAACTTACCAATTGATTGGGCTTCATCTGTACCAGGAATAGCAGCATTTTTACTTGCTGTTTTTGCTTCTTCTAAACTTTGGAACGAATTAAAATCCAAGCCCGTAAATTCTTTAACTAAATCGTGCATTGTCACCCGCCGCCAAGGTGGCGTCAAATTTATAGGTTCCCCTTGGTAGGTGATTTCCAATGTGCCGAGTACCTCTTGGGCAACAGTGGTAATAATCCCTTCAGTCAACGCCATCATATCGTTGTAGTCGGCGTAGGCTTGGTAAACTTCAATCGTCGTAAATTCGGGATTGTGTCGAGTCGAAATTCCCTCATTGCGGAAAACCCGCCCTAATTCAAACACCTTTTCAA
>NZ_JADEXF010000769.1 GCF_015207245.1 Nostoc cf. edaphicum LEGE 07299 | reverse complement strand
CCCCAAGTAACTCAGGAAGCAATTCAGATGCAAACCATTGTCAGCTTAGTGGCAGCGGAATTAGGAGTTGCGCTTGTCCCAGCTTCACTCCAGAATTTGCAACGAGCAGGGGTCGTTTACAAACCGCTCGAAGACCAAACGCTCTATGTCAAGTTGGCAATTGTTTGGCGAAGTGCAAACACCTCGCCCGTGCTACACCAATTTCTAGCGCAATCAAGAGCCGTTACACGATTTAAGCAATGCTGTTGAGGCTTATCAAAACGCTTGTACTCCCCCAATTCATAGATGCGCCCATTGGACTATTCCTCATCATCTAGTTCATCGTCTTCCTCCTCAAAATCATCATCGTCTAACTCAGCTTCCAAATCGTCGGTTTCATCGAGGAAGTCGTCATCGTCAATAAGTTGAATTTTGCGAGGTGGCTTGGTCGCTGGTTTGGATTTCCGAACGCTTTGAGTTTTGTTCCTATTCTTATTTGGTGGCAATACTTCCACGTCTACAGATACCGATTCTCCTGGCAAAGCAGGTAGGGATTGAGGTTCATTAAAACCAGCGATCGCATCATGTTGTTGCCAAATTAGGGCTTTAGCTGCGGGTTGACCCAAATAAAATTGAGACAGATTTTCAACGGTGGGTTTAGTATAGTCTACAGTCTTACAACAGTCGTGTTTATTCTTACCTTCGCCCTCTTTGACAGCTTTGAACTCGACTGACAGCACACCTAAGCTACGCCACCTATCGGTTTTGCCGCTAAATGGCACTTGGAAATAGTCAGCAAAGGTTTTTTCCAAAGAACGGTAAAACTCCTCACGCACTGACTTAAAACTCCAGAGAGCTACATTCTTAAAGCGGACAACGACAGGAGTAGTATGCAGGGGTTGATTATCCTCATCCAGAAACACCAGTGCATGTTCTGAACACACATCCATTGTTTTCTTGTCAAGGTTATGCTTGTATTCATCATAAAGCCCAACAAAAGAACCACCCAAGTCTTCAACATCTGATTTATAACGGATATACTCTGGCACAAAAGCTAAAACTAGTAAACGTGCTTGAGTAATTAAGAGTCCAGTAACATCTTCAGTTAGGGTGACAATGGTTAGGTCGTTTTCATCAGGCATATCAAGCCAGCCAGCCTTTTCTAGCTGATCTTCTGGAATCAGAAGTCCGGCAGGTTTGTCATTAACGACAATGCCGTAAGGCAGTAACGGTCGTCTAACTTGGTTATAACTGTCGCTGAGAAGTTCTGGGTCAATATCGTCAATATCAAGGTCTGACAATTGAGTGTCAGGAGCTTTAGATTTAGCTGCTTGAGTTTTGGTATTAGCTTTGGGATTAGAAGCAGCAGTTTTGGCAGTAGATTGATTGGAGCGATTAGAGTTGTTTGAAACCCTAGATTTAACCATTGGACTACATAAATATGATTGCCCAACGCATGAGGCGTTAGCCTCAAAACTTATTTACCAATCGTTGTTTATGAGGCAATTACTCTCCACCACAGATTGAAATTACGCCATCAAATAAAGTATCTTGAATGCTAATTTACAAACTAGCGAAAATATAGATGAGGATGAAAGGAGGTTAATCATGAAATTATCACCACTATATATACAGTGGGAGCAAGAGGCTCAAAAGCAAGGGCAACGTATGGTTGTAGACAATTTACTAACAGTTCGATTTGATACGTTAGATGAACAATTAGCCACAATTATTCAGCCTATTCTAGAGCTACCTTCACAAGAGTATGCTTCTTTACTGTTGCAGTTATCGAATCTCTCCCGTGAGGATGTATTGGCCAGGTTTAACAGCAACCACTCATAAAGGTGTTATGTATCTGACACTCCTCTATAAATAGAGTTTCTAACACCTCTAAAAAAATGTCCAAAAGGTCAATTCCCTAGCTTTCAATTGGTAGCTAAAATTTCTGCTAAATGCCTACTTAAATGCTATGAACCTTTACCAGAAAAATCTACCAGACAACCAGATCACTGCTAACTCAACATTAATTGAAGTCTCATCCTTTCAAACACCTCTGGCTAGTATTGACTTTGGCAAGTTGTTTCAACAGTATAACAATCCCCAAGGTTGGATGATGGTAGGTGGAATACTGTTCGTTATACTGTTGTTGCAAATCAGTGGTACTGGTAAGGGAAAAATTACCACTGGTAAAGTCTCCGGTATCAGCGAGAAACTAGCAGCAACTAACCTAGCACTCAAGCAAATCAAGGAGCATAAACACAATAAAGTTACCCTGTGGTCTGGAACTCCTCGCTATTGGGTAAAAGGTAAATGGCGATCGCTAATTACTAATCTGCAAACAATGTTAGGTGCATCTCCTAGTGTTTGGTTTCCCAATGCCGAAAGGGGAACACTGGTAATAGGTGCGCCTGGGTCTGGTAAAACCTACTCTACCATAGACCGGATGTTAGAAAGTGCTATGCAGCAAGGTTTTCCGATTTTACTCTACGACAAGAAGGGCGACCAACTACGACTCCATGCACCCCTAGCTGCCCGTTATGGTTACAAAGTACGAGTATTTGCCCCCGGTGAACCCTTTAGCGGTGTTATTAATCCTTTGGATTATATGCGTGATGCACGGGATGGGGTAATGGCAGGAGAAATTGGACAAGTGATTAACCGCAATGCTTCCAGTGGTGGTAAAAGTGATGAGTTTTTTGCTAAAGCCGGAGACTTGTTAGCTAAAGCACTATTGCAGTTAGTTAAGGGTTCTCCTTACCCAGATATGGCGATGCTTTATGCGGTGCTGCGGTTGCCAAAACTTGTACAGCGTCTTGACCATGCAGTACAGTCCAAAAGGTTGGATGAATGGGTAGCGACTTCATTTATTCAATTTTTGAGTGCCAAGGATGCAGAGAAGACTATTTCGGGGATTTTGACCACAGCAGCAGGTACTTTCTCATCTTTCATCCAAGCTGATTTGCTGAGGGCATTTATAGGGAAATCGGATATTCCCACTAAGCTTGAAGGTAGAGAGATGGTGGTGTTCAAGCTAGATGATGAACGTCGCAGTGTGGTGGGGCCTCTGCTGGCAGCTGCAATGCACTTGATGATTGTTGGTAATTTGAGCCGTCCCCGCAAAGACCCGTTGATTATTTCTTTGGATGAATTACCATCAATTAAGCTAGACCGTTTACCTCAATGGATTAATGAATATCGTTCCAACGG
>NZ_JADEXF010000768.1 GCF_015207245.1 Nostoc cf. edaphicum LEGE 07299 | reverse complement strand
ACCCAGCTACCCGTCGGATCATCCGTTGGCTGACTACTTGGGGAATTGCCATCTCTTGTTTGGTGTAAACCACTTTTTTATCAGCCTTTTTGACGGATTCTTGGGGCTGTGCTACTGGTTTACTTTGAGCTTTTGCGGGTTTTTGGCGCTTTTTGTTCGGTTCAAAGGGCAAACGACTGCGTTCAGATTCTTCAGCAGACATAAGCGGTAGTCCTATCCACGAATACCGAGACGAGCAATCAAAGCTTGATATTTTTCCCGGCTTTCCTGCGATATATAAGCTAGAAGGCGCTTGCGCTGTCCGATTAGCTTCAACAGTCCTCTTCGGGAAGAATGGTCTTTTTTATTTGCTTGGAGATGTTCGCTGAGACGGTTAATGCGCTCAGTTAGCATAGCGACTTGGACATCGGCCGAGCCAGTGTCAGTTTCGTGAACTTGGTAGTTGGAGATTATTTCTTGTTTCCGCAGTTGCGTGAGGGCCATGGTCGATTCGGTTTCTTGTTTTTCTAAAATGTATGCAGCAGTCTCCTATAATATCACAGCCCTCAAGCTGGATGTGGAATGACCTTGAAGTAATTTTTGTAACTTTTAATACTATTTTCAGAGGCTAGCTCTCAGTATACTTTGTTCCAATACCTGATAGGGATATTGATTGCGATCGCCAAAATGGTTTACCCTATGCAAGGCCCAAAGGTTTCAATCCCTAATAGGGATTTAGTTGATTGCGATGCATATATTGATTTCAGCCCCATTACAATGGCTTCCTGTTTCAATCCCTAATAGGGATTTTAGTTGATTGCGATTTAATGTCGTTTAATTCTTGTAGGTTTTGAATCAGTTTCAATCCCTAATAGGGATTTTAGTTGATTGCGATGTAAGCACCCATTCCTTCCGGCGAACTTCCTTGTTTCAATCCCTAATAGGGATTTTAGTTGATTGCGATCGTACGAATAGTGACACCATTCTTGCTGCAAATTCTGTTTCAATCCCTAATAGGGATTTTAGTTGATTGCGATCGCTATTTCTGATGCAATAATCAGCCTGAACTTCAAGTTTCAATCCCTAATAGGGATTTTAGTTGATTGCGATCTCGGGCTACGCGGTTGTTTGACAATATGCAGCCAGTTTCAATCCCTAATAGGGATTTTAGTTGATTGCGATCAAGCCGCTCATCTCAGTCGGGCTACGCGGTTGTTTGTTTCAATCCCTAATAGGGATTTTAGTTGATTGCGATCTCCCAGAGGGACAGCTACTAGGCAATGGTGCGTTTCAATCCCTAATAGGGATTTTAGTTGATTGCGATCCTGCCGTAGCTAAAGGAGAAAGTACAGCATATTTGTTTCAATCCCTAATAGGGATTTTAGTTGATTGCGATTGGTTCCCTGAAGCGCTACAGAAGTTAGACGCTAGTTTCAATCCCTAATAGGGATTTTAGTTGATTGCGATCCACCTCCCGCACCGCCGTAAGTTGAGTTTCCACCGTTTCAATCCCTAATAGGGATTTTAGTTGATTGCGATGTCTGGAGCGAGAACAACCCGTCTCGCTCTTGTTTCAATCCCTAATAGGGATTTTAGTTGATTGCGATCTTCCGCCCTAGCTGCTCTTGATGGGCTTTGTAACCAAACGTTTCAATCCCTAATAGGGATTTTAGTTGATTGCGATCGGCACGAAACTTTTCATCACCTCTTCAATGAATGGTTTCAATCCCTAATAGGGATTTTAGTTGATTGCGATGATGCAATCTTTCAAGTAGTCAAGGCATTTAAAGGTTTCAATCCCTAATAGGGATTTTAGTTGATTGCGATCAACGTTTTTGAGTTCTAAACTAACTTCTTCAATGTTTCAATCCCTAATAGGGATTTTAGTTGATTGCGATGTTGAAACCTATGCCCTCGCTACCAATAGGGCAGGTTTCAATCCCTAATAGGGATTTTAGTTGATTGCGATCGCAGGCGTCTGAAAGACTTGTGTTATTTGGTTTTCAAGGTTCAATAGCGCGAATGCAAAAATCATAACATAAGGAGTGGCAATTGTGCTAAATGTAAATAGCTGAAACTCATTCTACATAAGGTGCGCGGATGGTTTGAAGATGCTACAGCCCTCAAAATCTTGCATATAGGGCAATTCAGCTATTTTTGTATTCCCCCCTTCCCCAACACCTACCCATCCGCGCATTTAGCTAAAAAACTAATTCGATTGGAAAGCTGTTTACTATAGATATCCCACTCAACTAGGTCAGATGGCTTTAAGGTGATGCCTACGCTTACGCAATTCCAGTATCCCCATAACTAACCTTATTTGGCAACGTCTTCAAAGTCTGTTATCGCATAAGCAAATTCTCTAAAAGCTGTTTTAATCAGAACCTCTTTCGTTCCTCTTTCCAGAGAAGAGTTGCGGATGAGGTCTGTTAATTCTATGAACAACAGAGAAAACATAAAACGATCTTGGCGGTCAACTTGTTTCAAACAAGACGATATAAACTGATAAAGCTCTGTTTTTCTGGGTTTGGTCTGTTCATCCCATATTTGCAAACCAAGCCGAAAAGTTCTCAAGCGGATTTCATTGGTGTTGAAGGACGCGTCTTTGTAGCGGACTGATACGCGTTGGGGTAGTTCCATGAGTTTTAGCTATACATATTCGATGTAAAGTAATTATTCACTTATATTTTGGCTCAACCGGAAAAATCTGATATTTTGCACCAATTGCAACAGCCGCCATCGGTTAGAAACGAATGACTGGCGTATAATATAGAGAATTTTGCAGGGTAGTACAGCAGTTCTACCCTACATCGCCAATTTAGAGGATACCCCAGAAATGGAGTACTCCTTGACCAGAAAAAGCTTCAATCAAAATCGCAGAGACAAAACCAATCATTGCAAGACGACCGTTCCAATTTTCACTCTGAGGAGTGAAGCCAAAACGCACAGCATTAGGATCTTCTGAAACAATAGATGCAGTATTTTTAAAATCTGACACGAGCATAACTCCAAAATTCAAGTGTTGTAGCAGTTATAACTGTCTGTAAAGTAATGTAACAGATGTTTAAAAAAATGCAAGATTGAGGGAATTAGGACTTATATCATGTCTGCTAGATTACTTATTAAACCTGAAGAACCCCACCCCGCCAAAGCTATGCTTTGTCTCCCCTCCCCGCTCTTCGGGAGGGGCTGGGGGTGGGGTGCAATGA
>NZ_JADEXF010000767.1 GCF_015207245.1 Nostoc cf. edaphicum LEGE 07299 | reverse complement strand
CTCTATCGCAGCAAAGCTCATCTTAATTGTCACTATGTACGTTGGAAGAGTAGGTGTTTTACTGCTGATGTCTGCTGTACTAGGAGATCCCCGCCCCACCAGAATTCACTATCCTGAAGAAAATTTACTCGTAGGATAGTTAGGGAAACAGAATAGGGAATGGGGGAGAAAGAATAACCAATGCCCAAACTGATAAAATATACATTAGAAGGCAAAAATAAAATTTTTAATTCAAGCGGTATAACCGTTTTTTGCCCTAAATACAGGGAGCCATAATAAGGATAACAACGGTGAATCTGTCATCATTAAGTTTTTTTCGCAGTTTACGTAAAGATAACCACCAATTTGCTGTAATTGGGTTAGGTCGTTTTGGAAGGTCTGTCTGTTCCACACTGCACAATTTTGGTTATCAAGTGCTAGCAACAGATATTGATGAAAAACGAGTTTCAGAAGCATTGACTGAGGGAATAGTTGGTCATGCTTTGCAACTAGACTCTACAGAACCAGCCGCACTCAGAGAAGCTGGAATTTTTGAATTTGATACTGTAATTGTAGCGATTGGCAACTACGTTCAAGAAAGTATCATAACCACTCTAAATGTGAAAGAGGCTGGTGTACCTCATGTCGTTGCTAAAGCTTCTAGTGAAGTTCACCGTAAACTGTTGCGGCGAGTAGGAGCAGATCATGTTGTTTTTCCTGAGTATGAAGCGGGTTGTGCCCTAGCGCGTACTCTTACAAAACCAGCAATTCTAGATCGGTTTGACCTCGACCCAGATAACAGTATTGTAGAGTTGATTGTGCCTGATGAATTTCACGGCAAAACAATCACCGAACTTCAACTTCGTAACCGCTACGGTTTAAATTTGCTAGCAGTAAGCCAGGATGGAAAATTTCAAATTAATCCTGACGCTACCAAGCGTTTAGAGCGTGGTTCAGCAATGGTTGTTATTGGTTGCAATAAAGATATTAATCGTTTGCCGATTTAAAAAAGTTAGGAGTTATGTCGTGTGCAACTTTTACTCAAACCTAATCTTCAGTAGAGAATAGACTTATTGCATGAATCAAAAGCCCTCACCCTAAATCCCTCTCCCCAGCTGGGGAGAGGGACTTTGAAATTGGCTCCCCTTCTCCCAATTTTGGGAGAAGGGGTTGGGGGATGAGGGCAAATTGTCTTAACTCTGAGTTTTTTATTGTCCGGGACTTGTTGAAGTGGATTGTGGTTCAACTGAGACAGGCACATCGCCAGGGTTCGCAGGCGTTTCTGGTTGATTTGCCGTCTGTGGTTCAGGTGTTTGTACTGTAGAATCTGAACTTTGAGAAGGAGTAGCTGTTTGACTGGCTTGAGGCTGCTGTTGCCCACTTTTCTGGGCAATTTGCTGCATTAACTGCTCAATTTTCTGGGCTTGTTCAATGTTACCTTGCTGGTGATATTCATTGTGAGCGCGTTTCAAGACTCCACTGGCTTTTTTGAACTCGCCTTGATTATATAAAGTTACTCCCAAGTTATAGTAAGCTGAGGCACTTTTTGGATTGAGGCGAATCGCTTGTCGATAAACAGAAATAGCTTCAGGAGCTTGACCATGCGTTGCTAGCAAATTTGCCATGTTGCTGTAGGCTGTGGCATTTTTAGGATTTAGCTTCAAAGCTTGGCGATAAGTGGCGATCGCAGGCTCGATTTGACCTTGTTGTTGCAAGGCGATCGCTAAGTTAAGATAAGCATTTGCATTGCTGCTATCTAAATTAATTGCTTTTTGGTAGGCAGCGATCGCTTCCTCTAACTTTCCTTGTTCGTATAGCAACAAACCCAGATTATACAGTGCTGCCACCCTTGTGGAATCTATCACCAAGCTCTGGCGATAAGCCGTAATCGCTGCATCTTTTTCTCCTTGTCGGTGCAACACTAACCCCAAGTTGTAATAAGCTTCGCTAGAATTGGGATTAAGTTTTATCACCTCGGTAAATTCTTGTAAAGCTTCATCCAGGCGATTTTGCTCTATCAATATATTACCCAGATAATTTCGTGCTGCCCCAAGGTTAGGATCTCGCTGCAACGCTTTCTGAAAGGCATATTCTGCACCTTGTAAGTCTTGGCGGTTATAGCGCGTGACTCCCTGCTGGAAAAAGCTAGCTGCTTCCAGATTCTGAGAAATTGCAGTTTCTGCCAGCAGCTTGCTAACTGGGAAATTAGTAATTGTCGGTGCAGCCAAGAGCAAAAATGCAGAACAGCCACCGAGTGTTACCTGACAAAATAAATTTAACCAATGAGAAAATAGGTATTTTTCAGACATTAATAGCAGACCTGTACTTATTTTTAACCTCTTATAAGTCAGAGTACCCACCACGAAAGAAAAAATTCCCAATTTCCAACTTTTAACTCCTAATTCTTGTACAGACGCGATTAATTGCGTCTCTCCCCACTCCCCACTCCCACAGCTGACGGCAAAATTAGCATGGCATCACCGAATGAATAAAAGCGATATCCAAAAGCGATCGCTTCGTTGTATATATTCAATAATCGTTGTCTGCCAATTAGGGCACTTACCAACATCAACAAACTAGAACGCGGTAAGTGAAAATTCGTAATCAAACCATCTACCACCTGCCATTGGTAGCCGGGATAAATAAACAAGTCTGTTTTTCCGCAAAATGGTTGTAAATTACCAAATTGAGCCGCCCCTTCTAAAGCCCGTACTACCGTTGTTCCCACAGCAATAATTCGACCGCCAGCAGCTTTCGTGGCGTGGATTTGCTCTACTGTAGCGGCGGGAACTTCAATCCATTCTTCATGCATCTGATGGGTAGTTACGTCCTCTACTTCCACAGGGCGAAATGTGCCGACACCAACGTGTAGCGTCACAAAAGCTCGATCAATTTTGCGATCGCGCAACTTTTGTAATAATTCTGGGGTAAAGTGTAATCCTGCCGTCGGAGCTGCGATCGCTCCTGGTTGTTTAGCATAAACTGTCTGATACTGCTCATCAGCAGCTTCTGAGGCAGTGATGTACGGTGGTAGCGGTACTTCACCAAATACCTCTAACAGTTGCACCAAAGTCTTTCCCTCTGGTACATCAAATTGCAATAAACGCCCCCCGGTAGCTGCGTCTGTTTCTAGAACCGTAGCCGTTAGCTGGGGGCTAGGAGCAGGCTTGCCGTGAGCGTAGCCGAACGGGAGTAAGGGAGAATTTTCCCC
>NZ_JADEXF010000001.1 GCF_015207245.1 Nostoc cf. edaphicum LEGE 07299 | reverse complement strand
CTCCCACTCTGACAAAAGAGGGCTAATCTGCACGGCAGCGGCTTTAACGATAGTCTTTTTCATAATTTTGTAACTTACTGTCCACGCGAGGTGATAAAACGATCTCCGGTAATAGCCGATCTCCAAATCTGATACGGAGCGAAGGAACGCTGCTGCCACATTTACGCAGGTTCCGAGGTCAGGACGCGGACGATCCTAGCTCCCCATCCACGTCCTCAGCACAGAAACCTGAACGCCGCCCTGAGTTCCTGAGCAAAAATCATTGGCTTCGTAAGCCTCTGCTGCTACCTAGTAGTACGCCAAGGAAACTTTGCATGGTGGCTAGCTCCAAGGGCGGAGGAGCAGAGGGGCAGAGGGGAAAGAACAAGGCACATTGAACTCTCCTCTGCACCCCTGCACCCCTGCTCAAGAGCCTGCCCCCACCTAACATTTTTGGGTTGGCAGACTACTAGTCGCCGATGTACTCGGCGGGTGCGGTAACCCTGACCGCATCATCTGGAAAGAACAGGAAAAACCTCTTCCATGTAACGGTCAGCGGCGGCGGCGGACTCTTCTGGACTGCTGCCATTCTGACGTGCACTCAGATAAGGCGCGTACCAGTCCCACCAATGATGCTCGGCGTGAGTTTTCTCGTAGCGATCATGGTACTCCGCCGTCTCGCTAAGAAGGTTTGCAAGAGTTGCAACGTCCATATCTCGTGTTTGCGTAGAGTTCCAAACGCGGCTTCCCGGTCGCGTTTGGATTTCCTGGAGCAGCCAGAGGTTCCCGTCTGGGTCCTCGAACGAGGCAAATGAGAAGTAGGAACGACCTTGCGGGTCGCGCCCGCCGACGCGCGGGTTTTCCACAGCGTTGTTGAAGGGGCCGCCAGCGTAGTGGAAGACCTCGCTGACGTTGACACCGCGAGCGATCAAGTCTTCGCGGGCGACATCGAGGTTGTCCACGGCGAGAACCAGGCTGTGCGCCGAGCTAGGATTGTTCGGAGTGACTCCCTTGCCGAAGATGATCGAGGCTTCCGAGTTGGGCGGCGTTATCTGCACGCCGCGGAAGTCGCCCTCCGCGATGTCGATGTCGAACCGCCAGCCGAGATTCTCGTAGAATGCCTTCGCGCGGTCAACGTCGGAAACGCCGAATAGCACAACTTCGAGTTTCATGTTTGGACTGTTTACGTTATTGCTACTCATCTTGTTCTCCTTTAGGTTGGTAAGTTTGATGTTCAGATTGGTTACTTTTCATTCTTCTGCGATCGCCCAATTTAGACCACTCAAGTTCTTTGAGTTAAGACGCGACTTAGATGTGCGTTCGCCAATGAAAAGTGCGGTGGTTTTGTTGCACGCCAGAGTCTGTTTTTACGGTGGTTTGCAGCTGGTGTTCGAGATGTAGAATTTCCGCTGCCCGCTCCCCGATAATCACGCAGGGAGCCATCGTGTTACCGGTGGTTACTCGCGGCAGAATCGATCCATCAGCAATCCGAAGATTGTCAATTCCATACACTCTCAGGTTGCTATCCACCACCGACATAGAATCTCGACCCATCTTCGCGGTGCAGGTTTCGTGCCAGAAACTCGTCGCAGCATCCCGAATAAAGCGTTCGAGTTCAGCCCCTTTCAAATTACCTGGCATCACTTCGCGCTTGACGAACGGACGAAGCGGAGCAGAGTTACCAACTTCGCGGCAAAGTTCTACGCAGGCGATCGCGGTTTTGAGATCATCCGGGTCAGACAGAGTGTTTCCGTCAATCAGAATCGGGTCGGATGGATCGGCTCCCTTCAGGCGCAGACGGCCTCGGCTTTTGGGCTGCGCGATCGCCCCAAATAACGTCCAGCCTGCATCAGGCAGCCCAAACCGAATGGCATTCTCGGCAGTGGATTTTGGCACCTCGGCTTGACAAACAAATAAGTCTGGACTGTCAAGCCCGGGCTGGTCGCCCGTGAAAAAGATTGCCTCGGACAAGTTGTTTCTGGGTGCGAGAGCGTTTTCATATTCCCAGACACAATCAAATGCAACGTGGTCTTGAAAATTTTGCCCCACACCGGGAAGGTGCTGCACGACAGGAATTCCAAATCGCTGCAACTCGGCCTCATCGCCGATACCGGATTGCATCAGCACTTTCGGCGTATGGATTGCACCGAGCGACAGTACGACTTCGACTGCCGCACCAATGCGATAGATTGCGTCACGATAAGAGATTTCCACGCCAGTGACCCGCTTGCCCTGGAACGTCAGCCGTGTGACCAGTGCATGACTGAGAACCGTCAGGTTTGGCCGATCCATATAAGGGAAGACGTAGGAGCGGAATATCGATTCGCGCTTGCCATTGCGGACTCGCACATCGCTGATAGAAGCGCCCTTCGCTGCTTCCATCATACGTCCGTTGGGATTTTCAAATGTAGGAATACCCACCACCCTCGCTCCTTCAACCGTTGCGGGTGCGATCGGGTTTGGATCTGGCGCGGGCTGGACAAATACTGGCCCTCCCGTTCCGCGATACATCGGGTCTGGCACGCCATGCCAATCTTCCAGGCGGCGATAAATCTTCAAAACGGATTCATAACTCCAAGCTGGATCGTTGGCAACGGATGCGAAGAAATCCCAATCATGCTTGTGTCCGCGTGCCCAAACCATGACGTTAATGCTCGATCCACCGCCAAGTACCTTGCCCATAGAGAACGGAATCGAACGACCGTTCACATGTAGATTCGGCTGGCCCTGGAAGCTCCAGTCGCGATCGCTTCCAAGGTTTGTCGGCCATTGATTCGCTTCTATGACACTTGACACATCATCGTTACCTCCAGCTTCCAGCAGCAGAACGCTGACATCTGGATTCTCAGCCAGTCTGCGGGCAACCACCGAGCCAGAAGCTCCAGATCCGCAAACAATAAAATCGTACTGGTGCCTTAACTGGGAGGTGAGCTGGCGCTGGTTGCTGCGGACACGTTCGGCGAAAATATCGCGGCTATCAGTCTCACGTTCATCCTTAAAGGATTTGTTCTCAAAATTCGTCTTCATCGCGCCTACCTCGCTTTCAACATCGAATGTAACGGTAAGGAGTCTGCATTGCCGGATGGTATAGGTTCGAGTTCCGTCGCTCACTTCACCGAGGAAAAGGCGGTCGGTGCCAGCAACTCGCTGCTGATGTTCTGCACAAGTTGACCGTCCTTCTCGGTTTCGGTGCTGATCGCGATCCATTCGGGGTCGGCAAGGAATGCGTTCCAGCGCTCCTGGCGTTCAGCCATGCTGTCCCAGGCAAGCATATAGGTGAGCCGTTGATTGCTCTCGCCGATTAGCGTTGTCCAGAATCCAGCCTGGCGGATGCCATGCTTTTCCCAAATCCGTAACGTGTGGTTCTGGAAGCGCGCAAGCAGCGCTGGTAGTCGTCCGGGCATGGAGTGATAAATGCGTAATTCGTAGATCAATGCCTGTGTTCCTTAGTCTGAAGGGTGTACGAGCAAGCAATCTTGTTTGGGAGCGTCAAAGCCATTTTTCTGCTAGCAAGGTGGTGTTAGTGACCCGCACTCTGTCCACCATCGACGTGAAGAATTTCGCCCGTCACAAAGTTGGCTGATTCCAGGTAGAGGATTGCATCAACGATGTCGGAGATTTCGCCCATACGACCGATGGGGTGCAGGGCATCGAGCTGTACATGGGTCTCTGCGGGATGCATTGGCGTTTTGATCGTACCCAGCGCGACGGCGTTCACCCGGATACCACGCTTGGCATACTCGATCGCAAGCGATCTAGTCGCGGCATTCAGTCCGCCCTTCGTCAGCGACGCGAGCACAGATGGTACGCCGGCGATCGGGTTGTCAACCAAGCTCGTCGATATCTGCACGATATGACCGCTACCCTGCTTCTCCATCTCGGCGATCGCGAGTTGCGTCATGTGAAAGAAGCCAGTGACGTTAGTGCCCAGATATACCTCATAGTCAGCTTCGGTGTATTGGGTAAATGGCTTGGCGATGAATATACCAGCGTTGTTGATGAGCGTGTCGATGCGCCCGAAGCGGGTCACGCCTTCGACGATCGCACGTTCAGCGGTTTTTCGATTGGCGATGTCACCTGACACTGCGAGGATTGCATCATCATCCGATGGCTGAATGGAGCGTGAGATAGCGACCACCCGATAGTTGCGATCGCGGTACGCCTTGACAAGGGCTGCGCCGATGCCCTGTGATGCCCCGGTGATAACAGCGACTTTCTGTTCGATGCCCATCGTAAAACTCCTTTGGAAATAATGTGTGAATGTTGCAGGTCACGCTATGGTCGAAGCCGTTATTAAGATGTCTAGCCCTGGTGTCTGCCTTTCCTGGTTCACTGCAAGTGATTCTCCAAAGGAGAGGCTACGCCAACGCGATAAGAACTGTAAAACTCGTCGGTTAAACTTTTCTGGATTCTCGATGAACGTGAAATGCCCACCACCTTCATCGGCTTCAAAGATTTCTAACTCAGAGTCAGGAATGCTTTGATTGATCCAGACTTGTGATCGCCACGGAATAATACTTTTTCTTCCAGAAATGACCAAAGTTGGCTTACGAATCCTGACAATTTGATCGCGCCAGTCGGTGTGAGCATGGTTGTACAACAGCGTTGCAGCAATCGCGCGTGGCAAGCGTTGATTGCACTCAACGATCCACTCAAACTGCTCCTCTGACATCGCTGGCGTGACCATTGAAGTCAGAAGGCTTCGAGTCAGTTCCTCAGCGTTGCCATTTTCTAGAGTGTGTACTGCTGCATTGAGTTGTTCGGCAGTAAACACTGCCCCGGACTCTGCGATTTCTTGAGCGTTCCAATGCGATTGCGAAACGACCAACGGAGATTGATCAACCAACACTAATCGATCAATTTCATCTAATCCAAATAGATCAAGGTAGCTCCAGATCAGAGAACATCCCATTGAGTGACCGAATAGGTGTGGCTTTTGGAGTTTCAGAGTACTGATCAATTCATGAATATCTTGAGCCAAGCGAGAGATTCGATACCCGAAATGTACTTTTTCTGACTCCCCGTGGCCTCGCAAATCGACTGCAATCACCTGATAGTGTTCGGCAAAAACAGGAATTTGATATTTGAATTGTTCTGCCGATTGCGACCAACCGTGAAGCATCACGATAGGTTGTCCGCTACCCGCGCTGATGTAGCTTAATTCGGCACCATCAGATGTTCTGAATGTTTTTCTTTGCATATTGTCCTTTCCCAGCGCAGTTTGAAAATCATTGACAATCAGTGCGTACATTACTGGTGATGGCTTCATCTTCCAATTCCTACCCAAGGACTGCACACCTTTGCTTGTGAACGAACGGCGTTCAGCCGATTTCTGGCGGATTCAAATACATCGGCTGCTCATTGCAAAGGCTTCGCTTGATTTCCCTGGTGAAGTCGTCGGCCAGTACCTCTTCCTTGTTGTCCTCAATGCCAGTCAGGGCGGCTTCGGCAACCTGCCGTGGATTGATCTTCTTCATCTCGAAGCCTTTGGTCATCTCGGTATCCATAAAGCCGACATGCAGACCGAGCACTAATGTCTTCTGGTTCCGCAGATCGATGCGTAAAGCATTGGTAAAGCTCCACGCCGCTGACTTCGAGGCGGAATATGCTGCCAGCATCGGACGCGCATACCAAGTGGCATCTGACAAGACATTGATGACCGCTCCACCGCCATTCTTGGCAAGAATTGGAGCAAATGCCTGACTGACCAGAATCATGCCATAGTAGTTAGTCTCGAAGACATCGCGCGCGATGTCGATCATGGCTGGATCTAGGGTACTGCTGGTTAGCCGAGCAATACCTGCGTTGTTGACCAGCACAGTAGTATCACCGCACTGTGTCACGGCCGCAGCTATCGAGGCAGGATCGGTCACATCGAGTTTGACCTGAATGATACCTGGCGTATTGGCTTCAGTCGGACTACGCACTCCGGCGTAGACCTTTTTAGCACCACGGTCAAGTGCCTCGTGCGCGAATGCCAAGCCTAAGCCGCGACTAGCACCAGAAATAAAGACTACGGAATCTTGAGTTTTCATCTTCAGTTTTGGAGATAATGTGTGAATGTTGCTCTTCAGGCGATGGTCGAAGCCGTTATGCGGTGGTCATGGTCGGTGCTGGTAGCGACTGGTAGCCATGCTTCGATTTCCTGTGCCATTTTCGCGGCATTGTTCTGGTACATCGCGATCGTGTCCTTCCCGACGGGCAAATGCAGTGGCGGACGTTCTGTATTGGCGAGTTGAAGAATCACCTGAGCAAACTTTTTCGGATCGCCAGGCTGCTGCCCATGTAGCGCATTGGCTCCGTGACGCATCGGTTCTACCGTTTCCTGGTAATCGGCGATCGTGGTTTTAGCGGCGACATAGGACTCAGTGCTGAGGAAGTCGGTCGTAAAAAGACCGGGAGCCACTACCGTGACGTGGATGCCGAGCGGTGCCAGTTCGACCGCTAGCCCTTTCGAGAGACCTTCGACCGCAAATTTAGTAGACCCATACAATCCCCAGCCCGGAACTGCATCGTAGCCAAACAAAGACGAGATATTGATGACCCGCCCGGACTTTTGCTGGCGCAGGTACGGCAACACCGCACGAGTCACGTTCAGTAACCCAAACACGTTGGTATCATATTGTTTGCGGACTTCGGCATCCGTGGCTTCTTCAATCGCAGTAACCATGCCAAACCCGGCATTATTGACTAAGACATCAACCCGGTCGAAACGGGCAATGCCTTGCTTGACAGCCTCTTGTACCTGGTGTTCCTGGGTAACATCCATCTGTACAACGTACAAATCGGGGTGGTTGTGCAGGGTAGCGGCGAGTTGTGCGGGCTGAGAGCGAACCGTCGCCACTACTCGATCGCCTGCTGCCAGGGCTGCTCTGGCAATTTCTAACCCAAAGCCTCTGGAAGCTCCGGTAATGAACCATACTTTCTGCGTTTTCATGGGGTGTCCTCGTTTTCGGTGTTGTCTAGTTTATTGCCTTTAGTTCTTTCGGTTAGTGTCTAACTGCTACACTGGTGGCGAGTAATAAAAGGAGTGAAAAACCTGATACGTTTGACTCCTTTTCACCCTTAAATGATTGATGTCCTGTTATCGTCCGGGAGCGCGCTTCTTCACTTCTTGGAGCAGCCAACCGTTGCCGTCTGGATCGCTGAACGAGGCAAAGGAGGCATAATCGCGACGTTCTGGGTCTGGGCCTGTTATACGTCCCTCGGTTCCGGCATGGTGGAAGACCCCGCCGATGTCGTGGAACACCTCACTCACCTCGACACCCCGATCGACGAGTTCGGCACGGGCTGCTTCGATGTCGTAAACGATGAGATACAAGCCTTGAATTGAGCCTGGCTCGGCTAACGACACTCCTTTCCCAAAGATGATTGATGCTTGCGATCCAGGCGGGGTAAATTGCACGACTCGGAAACCATTCTCGCCTGGAAAGTCAGCATCGAGTCGCCATCCTAACGTTTTGTAAAAGTCTTTGGAGCGATCAACATCGGCAACGGGTATCACCACAACTTCGAGTTTCATGTCTTGACTGGTTACAGAATTGCTACTCATCTTGTTCTCCTTTAGATTGGTGAGGTTGCTGTCTATCTCGATTAACTTCATTCTTGTGCGATCATCCCCCAAAGGCGATCGCAATGTTACCATCGCTCAATTTAGAACACTCAAGTTCTTTGAACTAAAACGCACTTTAATCGTTCGCAGCCCCTTTGACGGACAGGGGCGCTCCGACGATCGAAGTGTCGTACTGATTTCCAAGATCCGTCCATCCTTCGGGTGGCGTTTGACCAATTTGGGGGAAGAATTCGTCGATTCCGCCGGGTACGAAGGTGAAAAGCAAGCCAGCCGCTCCCGGTCCGAGGTTCACCCATCCATGTACGCTGTTCCGGGGTACAACAACCGATGTTCCGGGTGCGACCTCGAACTCCTCGCCTGCACAGTGAAAGCGAAATCTGCCTTCAAGTACTTCAAATATCTCCTCCCTATCTTCGTGATAGTGGAGTGGCGGCCCTATGAACGGTGGAACTCGCGCTTCGATGATTGTGAAAGCCCCGCCGACATCTCTGCTATGCACGCGGATAGCCATTTGCTCACCGAGCATTGTATTGAACCAATTGAGATCCTCGCCCCGGCCGACAATTGCAACTTTGTTTTTACTGAATTCTGTGCTCATTGTTTTACCTGCGATAATTGTGGGATTGAGGATCAAAGCAGTTCATTACTTGCAGCGATAATGGCTGCCATTAACTGCTCCATATTCCAGCGACCGCGATACCTAATTCCATTAATAAACAAAGCTGGTGCAGTCACAACTCCACTTTGCTGACCACTTGCGATATCTTCATTGATGCGGTCAACATGAACTTGTTTGAAGATATCCTGCAAAAATTGGCAGATGTCGAGACCTAGATCATTGGCATACTCAACGAGATAGCCGTTTCCTAATGCCTCTTGATGGGTGAGCAGCATCTTGTGCATCTGCCAAAACTGACCCTGCGCTCCTGCTGCTTCCGCTGCTTCTGCTGCCTTTTGTGCTTGAGGATAAATTGAATGTTCGATAAAGTGACGAAACACGACACAAATCGAATTTTTCTCAGTCAGCCGGGAATTGAAATCTTGCTGAATTGCCTGAATCAACTGATGCATTTCCCTCAACTGAGGACATTGGTAATTCCCATATTCCACGAGTATGACGGGGGCATTGAGCGTCCCCTGATAGCGATCGCGTTGGGAAGGTGGAACAAAAAGTTGATTAAAATTACTATCTTGATTCATCGATACTGTATCAAAAAGGGTTTCTCACAGCATCAAGGGATTGGCATGACTCCTATCTGTGATTCCTCCCGACTCCGTTTTTTCTATGTCTTTAGCTTATGAAACTAATTCAGCTTTGTCGCCAACTCAGAGTTGAGTAATTGAAGGGATGAAACAACAGTTGCTTACTATCTCTAAAACTAACTCTCAACCGAACTTAAGTTCAGTTTTGCTTGTTTCACAACTTGGCGAGTCCCCGCTTCAGTGCGGTAATCACCGCTTGAGTGCGATCGCTCACGCCTAATTTGCTCAAAATCCGGTTGATGTGAAATTTCACAGTACTTTCAGTAATATTCAAAGCCGCAGCAATATCTTGATTACTCAAGCCACGCGCCATCTGACAAACAACCTCTTGTTCTCGCTCGCTCAACTCTGGAATGTTCATCCGTTGCACCAGTTTGGCAGCGACTTCGGAAGGAATATATTGTTGTCCTCTGTGAACAATATGAATCGCATTCAAGAGTGCCTCCGGTTCTGCGTCCTTGAGCAGATAGCCCTTGGCTCCGGCGCGTAATGCCCGATAAATATCTTCATCTCCGTCATAAGTGGTCAGTACAATCATCCGGGCATGGGTGTATTCAGCACAGATGGCGACGATCGCATCAACACCGCTGATCTGGGGCATCCGTAAGTCGATCAAAGTGACATCAGGCTGGAGTTGTCGATATTGAGCGATCGCTTCCTGCCCATTGCCCGCTTGACCTACCACTGTCATATCTGGCTCATTCTCAATCATCGCGGCTAGTCCTTGCCGGACAATCGAGTGATCGTCAACAATCAAAACGCGGATTACTGTAGACTGACTCACGCTGATGCCTCCCGATGTACGGATACGATCGTTTCTGTTCCCTGCCCCAGTCGGCTCTTAATCGAGAGTTGTGCCTTAATGCGTTCCGCTCGTTCAGTAATCCCCAGTAAGCCAAACCCCCGATTTAGGATTGTATGGTTGGCTTCAAATCCTTGTCCATTGTCTTTAATTCGTAAGCAGAATTGCGTTGGTTCATAAATTAATTCAATCCGAATTTCCTTTGCATTCGCATACCTAATTGAATTCGTAAATGCTTCCTGTGCAATTCTCAGAAGATTATTCTCTGTTTCCGGGGGTAACGTATAGGGCGTGCCAATAATATCACAAATCAGGCTGGTTTCGGTTGAAGATTGCATGGTAGCTACAAACCGTTGCAGTGCCGTCCACAGATTGCCATCTTCTAGAGATTGGGGGCGCAGTGCTGCAACGGAGCGTCGAGCTTCTGTCAGCCCGGTGCGGGCCAAATCTCGCACAATATTAATATGTGTTTGAATTGCTTGGGGGTTGCTTGTCACTAATCGAGAAACGGTTCCCATATGAACCAGAATCCCGGTAAAGGCTTGCGCGAGAGTGTCATGAATTTCGCGTGCCATGCGGTTGCGTTCTTCTAAAATTGAGGCTTCTTCGGCACGTTTGCGATCGCTGATATCTGTAATCAGACCATAGTATCCTTTCACTTGACCGCTGCCATCGAAATCAGGGATGAGGGAATTACTGATATATTTCTTGCCATACACACAGGGAATTTCTGCCTCATAGGTTGTGATTTGCCCTGCCAGTGCTTGATTGATATACGGTTGTACAACTTGATAAGATGCCTCACCCAAGTTTTCACAAATATGCTTGCCCAGAATCTCACCTCGACTACGGTGAAACCAGTCCTCATAGGTGCGGTTGGCAAACTGATAACGCTGGTCGGCATCTACATAGGTGATACAAACAGGTAGAGCGTCCGTAATCACTCGTAATTCCTGTTCTCGCTCGCGCAGTTCTGCTTGGCTTTGCTCTAAAGCCGCCGTCCTTTGAGCTACCTGTTGCTCTAAGGTGCGATTGTAATTGGCTAAGAAGTGTTCTGCTTGTTTCCGCTCTGTGATATCTTGAAAGGTGGCGATCGCATACGCCACCTTACCCTGTTCATCAAATACTGGCGTTCCCCATATCTCAACTGGGATGATAGTATTACCTCGGTGAATCTCTAAATCATCTGTCCTCGTGCGTTCACCTTTCAATGCCCGGTATAAATTCAGTTTTTCAGTGGGATATTTTTGATTCGTTCCGGCTACATAAGTTTGATACGTCTCTGCAAGTTGATCTATTGTTGCGGAAGAAACAACCCCTTTGCCTGTTAGCTGAGTTGCTCGTTGATTGAAGTAGTAAGGACGACCCGCCGCATCTACAACTGCAACCCCCACCGGAATTGCTTCGAGAAATTGAGCCATCCTACTTTCGCTTGCGCGTAACTCTAAGTAGAGTTTGGCATTTTCGATCGCAATTGCTGCCTGAGTTGATAATAGATTTAATATCTGCGTTCGCGTAGCGTCTCCAAAGGAGACTCGCTCTGCTGTGAATGCTCCAGTTGCTAATTGATTTTCCAGGTACAACACGCCAACAAGTTTACTTTGATTCAACAACGGCAAACAAAGAAGTGATTTCGTTTGGTTCTGCTGAATATATGGCTCATTGATGAAATTACCTTCACGAGTTGCATCATTTAAAATGACAGATTCATGAGTCCGAATCACATAATGAATAATGGATTCGGGTAAGCGATTTACCATTGAAATCGATTGCAGTACTTGTGTAGTACAAAAATTTGCACCATCATTGAGTTCACAAGCAGCCTCGATCGCCCATTCTCCTGCGTTTTCCAAAATCAAGCATCCAGTTTGCGCGCCAGCATTCTCAATTAATATCTGCATCAAATAATTGAGTAACTGATCCAGTTCAATTTCGCGAGAAATGGCTTGGGATGCTCTGATTACTGTTGCTAAATCGAAAGCAATATGTGAGGTGTTAGAAGTAGTTCCAGTAGTGGTGCGAACTGGTGCCTCAGCCATATTCAGTGACTGAGGAAAAAACTGTGAATAGCGAGTCTCTAAATCTTTGGCTTTTGCGGTTGCTCCCCACCGCTCATAGCAGTAATGGGCTTCCTTCATATAGAGATGAGCAAACCTTTCTCGACCACGAGCCAAGTAATGTTTGGCAGCTAATTCGTAGGCTAAGGCTTCTTCTTGAATGTACTCATTGTCTCTAGCACCAAGAATTGCTTGTTCGTAGAGTTCTTCTGCGTCAAACAACCGCCCTAAAACTCGCGCTTTCTCTGCCTCAACTAACTGAAATTTATGCAAAAAATTCATCGGGGCATGGTGTGCCCATTTCTGCATTTTTTCTTGATTGGCGTTAACGCGATTCAAGCAAGCTGCTTTTTCAGAGTTTGAAGCATCCGCCAACAAGCTCAGAAATATTAGGGAGTCATAGAAATGAAATATAGATACAGAGATTATTGCTGTGGCTGCGCCTAAATACTGTTCTGCCAAAGTAGCCGTTTTTGCAGCTTGCTCATACTCCCCGAACAGATAGTATAAAATCAGCTTATTTAAGTAAAAGTAGTGAAGGCTAGTTCCATCCTTGACAGCGATCGCCCATGATAGTGCTTGCTCTTCGTCATAGATACAACCCACTAAGCGACTTGGATTTTCAGATTGACCTCGCAGGTTAAGGATCGTTTGCTGCAACATTGCTAGCCAAATGGAAGCAGTCTCTCGTCTAATTTGATGGGTGGCTTTACAATAAATCGCTGTTTGTTGTTCCAGTTCTGTCAGTTCTTGTCCTGCAAAAAAGGGATAATAACATAAGCTAAATGCACAATAACTCGCAAATTCAAACTCTCCACTTTCTATCCCGCTTTGATAAGCCTCAGCTAAAATGGGAAATGTCTTTTTAAGGTGGTCTTTCCAGTGAATTATATGGAAATTCACCATCAGCAATGCTTTGCAGTTAACTCTCTTGCTACTTAATCTTTTCGCTAAATTTAAGGATAATTTGCCAAATCGATAGCCCAGTTCAAAGTCTTGTACAACTCCACATAGCATCATGCCATAGGCAGCATAACCGAGCAGCGACCAGACAGCGTTTCCATGAGCGAGCGATAAATTCACCATTTTGCATACAATCAGCACCATCAAAGCGGGTGACACATTAAAGGCCGCTCCCACTGTGCTGACTAAAATGTGAATTGCTGCCAGTGGCGCAGGTTCAGTCATCTCTGGCAGATCAATCAAATCTTCAATTTCCCGCCCAACGAGTCGTGAAGCGGTTTCCTCTAATCCTGCTTGAACGTCTAACTGACTTGGAGCTTCCACTAAACTAATTCCCAAGAGTTGCAGCACTTCCAAGCCAGTTTTAAGGGCTTCTTTAGGGTCTCCCTGCGACAGCCATGCTTGAATTCTGCTATCGTAAGCTTTCACTTTATCGAGTACTGTCTTCGCACGGTTGAGTACTTCTTCTACAAGCCGTTCCATTTCGTCAAAGTGACCACTGAGGTATGCTGCCTCTGCGGCCTCCGAATGTAACGCCAAAGTTAAGCCATACTCACGCTGCCAACTTTCCCCATTAAGAAGTTTAAGCCCTGCATTGAAATACTTGAAAGCTGCTTCATAAGCCGTCGCTGCCAGCGCTTTCTGACCTGCTTGCAAATTCAGTTTGGCAATTTCATTCCGTTGGGATTGCTCAGTGATTAACTTGGTTCCATAATTCAGTTGGTCAACAATTTCAAACAACCGCTCTGCTAGCTGCTCTGGCAAAGTCTTTTCGAGTAAATTGCGACCGATTTGCAGATGTACCCCAAGTTTTTGCGACTCATCGATTAAGGCGTATGCCGCTTGCTGTACGCGATCGTGCAAAAACTTATATTCTTGAACTAATAGGTTTTCGTCTAATTCAGATATAGGTTGAATTAATCCAGCTTGAATGGCTACTAGTAAATCTAGAGAAATTGCTTTAGGAGATTGTTCGCAAACGATCGCTAACGTATTTAAATTAAATTCAGCACCGATACAAGCTGCTAACTGGAGAATTTGCTGTGTGTTTTCTGGTAATTTATTTAACTGGCTCAGTAGCAACTCCACCACATTATCGGTAATATCCTGGGCTTGAATATCAGCAATGTTCCATTGCCAGCATAAGTGTTCAGCATCAAATGTCAGCAGATTTTCGCTATGCAGCATTCTCAAGAATTCACCGACAAAGAAAGGATTACCCTCAGTTTTACGCAAAACTAACTCAGCTAAGGGACGAACAATGTCTGCATTCTGATGTAACGTCTCGGCAATCAACTGACTCAACGGCTCCAGCGTTAATGGTGCTAGGATTATCTCCTGAAGCACTGCCCCTTGTTTTCGCAGTCTCTCTAGCGTTAACATCAACGGATCAGTTGGATTTACCTCATGATCTCGATAAGCTCCAATTAAAAATAGGAATTGGGTTTGTTCATCAAGCAACATCAACTCAATTAACTTCAGCGTTGCTAAGTCTATCCATTGCAAATCATCTAAAAAGATCACAAGCGGGTGTGACTCTGAACAAAACACCCGCACAAACTTTTGAAAAATTAGATTGAAGCGATTTTGAGCTTCAGTTGCTCCAACTTCTGATAGAGGCGGCTGCTTGCCGATAATTAATTCAACTTCCGGGATGATATCAATGATAATTTGTCCGTTGGTTCCTAAAGCCGTTAGCAAGCGCGATCGCCATTGTTGCACTTGCTCGTCTGGTTCACCGAGCAATTGTTGTACCAATTTTTGCAGGGCATCTGCGATCGCGCTGTAGGGAATATTGCGCTGAAATTGATCGAATTTACCAGAGATAAAATAGCCGCGCTTTGCGGTGATTGGTTTATAAAGTTCCTGGACTAATGCTGATTTCCCAATTCCCGCATAGCCAGAAACTAGCATCATTTCAACTTTGAAAGTTTGATTGTCTGTTAGTTTCTGTTCTGAAGTTTGTTGTACAAGGTTTTCTGAAGCAACGCGAATGTCCTTCCCTGCGGGAGGCTGCACCAACGGACACGCTACGCGAACAAAAGCCGCTAGTAACATTGCAACTTCCTGATCCCGTCCATAAAGTTTTTGGGGAATTTGAAACTGATCCCAAACATCTAATAGACCCAGTTGAATGCTATTAATTTGCCCGATTTTTTTTAATTGGTCAGCACAAATTTCTAAATCTGCTTTGATACCCCAAGCACTCTGATAGCGATCCTCCGCATTCTTTGCCATTAGTTTCAAAATAATATCTGAAACTGCTTTGGGAATCGTTGCCTTCAGTTCGTGAGGCGGAACAGGTGATTTGGCAAGATGACAATGGACAAGTTCAAGAATGTCTGTTGTGACAAACGGTAACTGTCCAGTGAGCAGTTCGTAGAACGTTACGCCAAGGGAGTAAAAATCAGTACGATAATCAAGCAAACGGTTCATGCGTCCGGTTTGCTCTGGAGATAAGTATGCAAGAGTGCCTTCTAGAACATGAGGGTTTTTGAAGGTTGGGTTGGTGCGGTTAAATCGAGTAGCAATTCCGAAATCAATAAATTTAACGACCCCAGTATCTAGATTGAAGACAATATTGCTAGGGTTGATATCTTTATGAATGACACCAGCAGCGTGAATTCTGCCCAGAATACCTGTGAGTTTAATGGCAAGGGATAGAAAAGCTGATAAGGGCATAGGGCAGAATTCTGAACGCTGCTGTATCCATCTCTCCAGAGACTCTCCACCGAAATCTTCTAAAAGAATAATGAGTGTGCGCTGATATTCCTGCTGACTATATGCCTTGATCGCGCCTTCTAAGTTAAGCGATCGCGTAATTTCATATTCCTGCCTGTAGCGGGTGAGTTCTGATGCCGTAGGATAGTTATGTTTGAGAACTTTGAGAATAACAGACGTGCGATCTGACAGCTTGATGCCACGATACACCAAAGAATTATTGCTGGAATATATCTGAGCATCAACCGCAACGTCAGGTAGCGCAATCATTCTTATCACCTTGTCAAAGCATAGAAAGAACCGCAAACCCAAATAGAATTAATGCTTATTATTCAAGTTCTACTTTGAGAAGTCAATCTACATATTATATATGTGCTGGGAACTCCGAATACTTGTAAATCATAGGAGGATTTAGACACTCTTGCACGAATTGATAAACAGCCCAGTTGAATTATCACACTATCTCTCATGAATTGCTTCTTTGACTCGTGCGATCGCTAGTCGAAGGTATAGCCATCAGGCTGAATGAGCGAGGTAAGTTTGACAAACAAACAACCAGCAAATTTTGGATACTGTCAATAATGCGATCGCACTCGTAGATAAGACTATCGCCGCTGCATTTAACCTAGATATTCCAGCCCAATCACCCTCAAGCCTAGATAAATAAGGCATTACAGGTACTATATCCCCCACTTTCAACCTAGTGTGGTAAAACTTACTAGAGAAGACGACTCTCTAAATTAGCCAAGTAAGCCTTGGGGTCTCTGCGAAATCGATACTGTTCAATTCTGGCAATGCGTGGTGTTTCTTCCAAAAGTGGATGCTCCCGGAGAAATCAGTAGTCGCATACAACTTAACGATAGTATAGCAAACTTGCTTTCCGGGAAGTTAGCTACTAGTGCGATCGCCGCAGCTTCTATATTTCTATATGTAATAGTCATGCTGCAATACGACAAGGCATGATGCATAAGTTACTTGAACCTATAAATAATTTAATGGGTCTAGGACGTGACTTGCAAGACATGGAAGGCAATCTTAATCGCCTTGATGATGTTTTACAGAACCCCATTGACCCACAGTTAGAACCGAAAACAGGCAAGGGAGCACAGGGTAAGTCTTCTCCTGTGCCCCAGACTTCTGTCCGCAAGCTGAAATTACAAGGGGATGTTGAATTACGCAATGTTACCTTTGGCTATAGCAAAATAGCTCCACCGATAATAGAGAATTTTAATCTCTGTGTCAAAAAAGGACAAAGAGTTGCTCTTGTAGGTACTAGTGGGTGTGGGAAGTCTACTATTGCTAAACTTTTGTGTGGACTTTACGTACCCTGGCAAGGAGAAATTTACTTCGATGGCGAACTCAGAGAACAAATTGACCGCCAGGTATTGGTCAATTCTATCTCTGCCGTAGACCAAGAAATCTTTTTCTTTGCTGGCAGTGTCAAAGATAACTTAACACTTTGGGACAGTACTATACCCAATGAATATTTAGTTCAAGCTTGTCAAGATGCTCAAATTCATGATGCGATCGCTTCTCTACCAAAAGGATACAATGCAGAACTGTTGGAGGGTGCTGCTAATCTCAGCGGTGGTCAGCGACAATGCTTAGAAATTGCGCGTGCCTTGGTTAATCATCCCAGTATCTTGATTTTAGATGAAGCTACCAGTGCCTTAGATACCAAGATTGAAAACCAAGTCAGTCAGAATCTCAAAGCGCGTGGTTGCACTTGCATCATTGTCGCACATCGACTTTCGACCATACAAGATTGCGATGAAATTATTGTTATCGAACGCGGAAAGATAGTTCAAAAAGGAACTCATGAGCAATTACAGCAAATGGAATTAGCATACCCTGTTAGTAATTTACTAACCTCCTCAAGTTGAAGCATTAATCCTGATGTGTCACCGTAGTCAAGGTATGAGTGAAAGAATTAGACATCTCCGAAAACGTTCAAAGCCTTGATGTGGCTAGGCTATAGTCCGTAAATGCAATCATCCTAAATTAGGTAGTCTGTACGAAAAAATAAGGCTTTAATATATTTACTGTTGATAATTAG
>NZ_JADEXF010000766.1 GCF_015207245.1 Nostoc cf. edaphicum LEGE 07299 | reverse complement strand
CTTGTAACGTAAAATTAGTTTCCATCCAGCATTTGCTAACAGCTTGACGCCCATGTTTTGCGACTACCTCATCCAAATCCTGACTGCCCGTGTATATGATGTTGCCCAGGAAACACCACTGGAGTATGCTCCAAATTTGTCTGCACGGCTGAATAATCAACTCTTGTTGAAACGTGAGGATATGCAGTCAGTATTTTCCTTTAAACTGCGGGGTGCTTATAACAAAATGGTGCAACTGCCACCAGATACATTAGCACAGGGTGTAATTGCAGCGTCTGCGGGGAACCATGCTCAGGGAGTCGCCCTTGCAGCAAATCGTTTGGGAACCAAAGCGATTATCGTCATGCCAGTAACCACACCCCAAGTAAAAGTGGATGCGGTGAGAATGAGGGGCGGAGCAGTGGTGTTACATGGAAACACTTATGATGATGCTTATAGCTATGCGCGTGAATTAGAAGTAGAAAAAGGATTGACCTTTATTCATCCCTTTGACGATCCCCATGTAATTGCTGGACAGGGAACAATTGGGATGGAAATTTTACGGCAATATCAGCAACCCATCCATGCGATTTTTGTAGCAATCGGAGGAGGCGGACTAATTTCTGGGATTGGGGCTTATGTGAAACGATTGCGTCCCGAAATCAAGATTATTGGTGTTGAACCAGTTGATGCTGATGCCATGTCTCAATCGCTCAAAGCCGGACATCGGGTACGCTTATCCCAAGTGGGGTTATTTGCTGATGGCGTGGCGGTGCGGGAAGTAGGTGAAGAAACCTTCCGTTTATGTCAGCAGTATGTAGATGAAATTATTTTGGTGGATACAGATGATACTTGCGCTGCGATTAAAGACGTGTTTGAGGATACACGATCCATTTTAGAACCAGCTGGTGCATTAGCGATCGCAGCTGCCAAAGCCTACGCCGAACGAGAACAAATCGAGGGACAAACCTTAATTGCTGTCGCCTGTGGTGCAAACATGAATTTCGATCGCCTCCGCTTTGTCGCAGAACGAGCAGAGTTCGGTGAACGCCGCGAAGCGATATTTGCAGTCACAATTCCAGAGCAACGGGGAAGTATTCGCCAGTTTTGTGAATGTATTGGCAACCGTAACTTGACCGAGTTTAATTATCGTATTGCCGATGAAAAAACAGCCCATATTTTTGTCGGCGTGCAAATTCAAAATCGTGCCGATGCTGTCAAGATGGTAGAAACCTTTGAAGCTCATGGATTTGAAACCCTTGATTTAACGGACGACGAACTAACTAAACTACATCTGCGGCACATGGTAGGTGGACATTCTCCCCTAGCTCATAATGAATTGCTCTACCGTTTTGAGTTTCCCGAACGTCCCGGCGCATTGATGAAATTTGTGACTTCCATGAGTCCCGACTGGAATATTAGTCTTTTTCACTACCGCAACAACGGCTCAGACTACGGACGAATCGTTGTCGGTATCCAGGTTCCTCCCCACGAGATGGAAGATTGGCAAGCTTTTCTTGACCATCTGGGCTATCGCTATTGGGATGAGAATAAGAATCCGGCATACAAGCTGTTTTTGGGATAGGTGGGGAGTGAAGAAGGGAATAGGGTACAGGGAATAGGGTACAGGGTACAGGGTACAGGGTACAGGTTACAGGGTACAGGTTACAGGGTACAGGGTTACAGATTATTCCCTATCACCTGTCACCTGTTACCTGTCACCTAATCCCCATGCCAATTTAACGAGAACTCCCCTTCAATATCAGATTAGAATCCCAAGTATAGAAGCCAATTTGATTAGGAACCCTAGCGAATCTACCTGTGCGATAGCCTCTAGATAGTTCATTCAGCACCTTATTTTTGATCTCTCTAATTTGCTGAGAATCTAATTCTCCATAAATTCCAGCGATGACTTCAGCAACGCTGAAAACTTTACCTGGATTTTCTTGCAACAGAGAGGTGAGGGCGTCAATTAAGAATTGACCCTCAAAGGCTTTGAGCATCGGTACTGTTTTTGTCGGGGGAACGAAAGGCTTCTTGTTTTTGTTTTTGATACTCCTAGAAGCAGCATTGCGATTACTTGGGGCTACCAAACTTAAATCCAGAGTATAACAACCTGGCTCATCGGGAATAGTTACCCAGTAATTCCTTTCTCTACCTTGAGTGAGGGAAGATTGCACCCTACCTTTAACTACTTTGAATAGCTGGTAATCTAACTCTCCATAAAGCGATCGCACGATAAAATCGATATGACAAACAGTACCTATCTGTTCTTGCAATAGCTGTTTTATAGCTTCCATTCGCGAGATAGCGTGCTGATACTGAGGTAGCATCGGAATTTCCACTACCTTCGTTGAACTATCGTTGTTCTCTAGGACGATCTTTGGATCTGTTGATGTCGTTTGAGATTGACTCTCTTTTGTATCAACAGCAGCAGAAAAAGAATTATTTATCTCAACTCGATCTGAGTCTTTTTGTTCTGACTCTAAAGACTCCACCAAGTTGATTTCGCCGATGTCATCAAGGGGTGATAAAAACCGCAGAGAACTTTCCCCAGAAAGATTTGAGGTTTCATCAGTCGCCGTTAATCTTGATATCTGCTTGTTGGTATCAGAAAAAGACCAGTTAGACAACAACGCTTCTACATGGTCGAGCTGCGATCGCGCCTGCACAAAGAGGCGTTCATACTCTTCTGTCAGGCGAGCATAATAGTCTCGTAATTCCAACAGTGGTGAGAGAAAGGTGCCCGGAGGCGGTTCTAATTGTCCATTTTGAGTCATAGGGCTTTAATCAATTTAAATCGATGTCACTTTTATAAGACATTGCTCTGGGTTTTGCCTTGTGAGATGCTGGTTGGGATTTCTTAGGCGGTTGGGGAGGGCGACATCTCTCACAATATAAAGGTCGAGGGCCGAAAGTCTCGCGTTTTGTCAGATCGTTACACTCTTTACAGACAAACTGGAAAACACGAGTATGAATCTGTCTCTTGTGCGCCCTGACAGTATATTCTCTAACATCAATGAATTTACTTGCCATAATCAGGAATTGTGAATTGCCGACGTTATCAATGTCCTATCAATATAGCTATTCAAGCAAATCAAACCGCATCAGTGTGTGTTTATGTAGAAGTTTTATTCAAATCAGTGAATTTCACATCTAGACATAAAGTGCAGATGAGCAACTTGAGAGTTAGCCGTTGACTATTCTCCCAGCATATAAT
>NZ_JADEXF010000765.1 GCF_015207245.1 Nostoc cf. edaphicum LEGE 07299 | reverse complement strand
ATTAAATATGCGTTATGGGCTTGCAAAAAATAAATTATCCCAAATGATTTGTAGATTTGTAGGGGCGCAATACTGTTCGTTAAGGCAAGAGACGCGATGAATCACCGTCTCTACAATAATTGGTCTTTCGTCTTAACGGCGATTTATCGCGTCTTTGCGATCGCAAATTTCCATCAAAAAACCTTAGCCGAACCGTATTGACACAAAATTTTCTGGCTCACCCGGAGTATTTCAGGCAATTAAAAAGACCATATTACTTGTGAAGCATAGTTTAAAATCTGTAATATTAAGCAGATTCATCTAATTACTCAGGTTGATAACAAACCCTAAGTAGATTGAACTAAGTTAGAAATCGCCATAAGCAATTCCTCTGGTGCTACAGGTTTAACGATGTGCTGTTGAAATCCTGCTTTTAGTGCGTACTGCTGATTAAGTTCACCGGCATAAGCAGTCAGAGCGATCGCAGGTATCTTTTTTCCCCCCAGTTCTGCTTCCAGAGTCCGCACCTGTTCTATCAGCATATAGCCGTTCATCTCTGGCATCCCAATATCGCTGAGTAAGATATCTGGCTTTGACTGGGTTAGCGCTTGTAATGCTTCATCTCCTGATGCTACTGCGGTGACAATCGCACCAAATTGTTCCAGCACAAAGCTGAAAAAGTCGCGGCTATCATCATTGTCATCCACAACCAGCACTTGTAAACCCATGAGGGGAGAGGAGGGAAAAGCGGCAGTTGAGGAATCAGTATTTGTGTCATCCTTGATTTTTGCATTGTCCTTGATGAGCGGCAACCTAATTGTGAAGATCGCTCCCTTTTCCTCACCAGGGCTTTCCGCCCAAACTGTTCCCCCGTGCATCTCGATCAAGTGACGAGCGATCGCTAAACCTAACCCTAATCCACCAAACTTTCTAGTTGTTGTACTGTCACCCTGACGGAAATAATCAAATACATGAGGTAGAAAATTCGGGTGAATACCTTTACCTGTATCGCTGACGGTAATCTGCGCCTGAGCCTCGATGCGCTCCAATCGCACACTTACTTTGCCCTCAGTCTCAGTAAACTTGACGGCATTCGAGAGAAGGTTCCAGAAAACTTGCTGTAAGCGGGCTGGATCGCCCAAAACTTTCCCTACTGCTGGATCGAGCTTCGTCTCAATCTGAATGGTTTTAGCTTCTGCTGCCAAATGCACTGTTTCCATTGCGGCTTCAATGGTAGATACCAGATCGACTGGAATCATGTTGAGGCTGAGTTTGCCTTGGAGGATGCGAGAAACATCTAGTAAGTCTTCAATTAATTGAGCTTGTAATTTGGCATTGCGCTCAATAGTTTTCAGGGCTTTGTTGAGCGCTGCCTCATCAAATTTCCGGCTCTGCAACAGTTTTGCCCAACCGAGAATTGGATTCAAGGGCGATCGCAATTCATGAGAAAGTACTGCCAAAAACTCATCTTTGATTCGGTTAGCAGCCTCAGCTTCCGCCCTAGCTCTTTGCTCGAGTTGCAAAAGGCGATCGCGTTCTTCTTCAGTGCGTTTGCGATCGGTGATATCAGTTAGCATGGCGATCGCACCTAAGCACTCACCCTGTTCATTCAAAATTGCCCTTGTAGAAATCAGTGTCCAGATGTACGAACCATCCTGGCAGCGCAATCGCCCTTCTTTAAGATCGCTCTCTTCTCCCTTGAACCACTCCAGTTTCTCTTTATCTGCGATATCATCAGCCAGATCCATAAAATCAAATATAGAACGACCGAGTATTTCTTCTGCTGGATAACCCAACATCTGAGATATCCGCTGATTCACAAACTCTGTTCGGGTTTCAGAGTCAATCATCCAGATTCCCTCATAAGAGGTATCAACAATTCGGCGATACTTGGCTTCACTTTTCTGTAAAGACTCTTCTGCTTGCTGGCGCTTACGCCGCTCTTTAGCTTCCCGCAATGCACGTTGCACCGAGGGAACTAACCGCCCTAGTCGTTGCTTTAATACATAATCGGTTGCACCGTTCTTCAAAGCTTCGATCGCTAATTCTTCGCCCAGTACAGCCGAAACAAAGATAAAAGGAACCTCTGGAGTGCGATTTCGGGCAATTTCCAGAGCCAAAATTCCATTAAAAGATGGCAAGGCATAATCGGCAAGAATTAAATCGAAAGTCTCTGTTTCTAAAGCCGCTACAAAATCAGCATCAGTTTCGACTCGGATCAGTTCGCAATTAATTCCTCCTTCAGTTAGTATCGCTTGGGCAAGCTCTGCATCTAACACACTGTCTTCCAAAAGAAGAAAACGGAGGACATTCATCAGTTGTTCTCCTTTTGAAGATGAGGTGCCGGAGGTAAAGCACCAACCGGAGGCTGATTGATCACTGCCCAAAACAATCCCACACCTTTAATAGAATCAACAAAATCATGGTAATCTACTGGCTTGACAACATAAGCATTGACCCCTAGCTCGTAGCATCGAACTAAATCCGGTTCCTCGCGGGAAGAAGTCAGTACCACCACTGGAATCACTCGCATTACTGGGTCAGATTTGAGTTGTGCCAATACTTCTAGTCCATCAACTTTAGGCAGTTTCAAATCGAGCAAAACTACCACAGGATACCCTTCCATTCGCAACCGAAACAATCCGCGGCGGTAAAGATAATCTAATGCTTCTTCGCCATCACGTACCACCACTACTTCATTGGCGAGATGGTTTTCTGACAAAGCAGCTAGTATTAACTCTGCATCATTGGCGCTGTCTTCAATTAGCAGAATCCGCTTCAGTTCTTTCATTCACTCTCCTTCTTGGACAACTTAGGCAGCGAGAAATAAAAGGTGGCGCCACTGTCAACTACAGCCTCTGCCCAAACTCGACCATTATGCCGATGAATAATGCGTTGCACGTTTGCCAATCCAACACCAGTGCCTTCAAATTGTGGGTCGCTATGTAGACGTTGAAATACTCCGAATAGCTTGTGTACATATTGCATATTAAAGCCTACGCCGTTATCTTTTACAAAAAAGACAACTTCGTTTTCATGGTCAATACTTCCAACAGTAATTTCTGCTGGGTTTCGAGTCTGGCTATATTTTACGGCATTGCCCATCAGGTTGCGAAGCACAAGCCGCAGCATGGAGGGATCGCCCTGCACTTCTAGCAGTGATTCGATGTGCCAATGGATTGTGCGTCCTGGAGTTTCTGCAATCAAATCGCGTTTTACCT
>NZ_JADEXF010000764.1 GCF_015207245.1 Nostoc cf. edaphicum LEGE 07299 | reverse complement strand
AATATAATACTCAATGGTGTACGAAATTCATGGGATACCATTGAAAAAAAGCGTAATTTCAATTCACTAAGTTCTTTTTCTTGAGCTAAAGTTTTTTGAATAGTTTCTGCTTGCTGACGCTTAACTAATTGTTGATAAAGCAAAGCATAAACGCCTAATAAAATGACAAAGCTCAAGAAAGTACCGAGGAATTCAATCAACATCCGGTTGCGGATATTATCTTGAGAGTGTCTCACCGAAATTTGCAATAAATGTTCCTCCCTAGCTTGCATTTGGGTAAGTATTTCACGAATCTGATTACGGTTTTGGTTGCCTTTATTAACTAGAGGTGCTTGAATAGCAAAGCTTGATTTACCTGCTTCTTTGAGGTTAATTGACTGTTTAGATAATTCAACTCTTTGAGCAATGAATAATTTTAGTTTCGTTAGTCGCTGCTGTTGATAAGAGTCATCAGCAATTTGTTGCTGCAACTTTTGGACTTTGGCATCTAGGCTTTGCATTGCCTGATAGTAACGTTTGAGTTCTAATTGCTCTCCATATAGGATATAACCCCTACGTCCTGCTTCTGCATCGGTTAGTGTAGCAAAGATGTCGATAATGTTTTTCATTACCTCATGCGTGTCCTTCACTTGATTGCTACTTGCAATTAACTGAGTAGCATTTTGGTAAGAAATAAGACTAGCTATACCCATTAATAATAAGCACAAGCCAAAGCCAGAGGCAATCCATTTCCTTTCCAGTGACCATTTCATAGAAAAAATCAATTAATGGATCAGAGTCCATATCTTATCCAAGACCTTACATCAAAGTAAAGATTTTTCCAACAGAAGCAATAAAAGCTTAGTTCAGAATATTACTAACCGATTTTTACCCGATTTTTGCCCTTTATCTCCACAGCTATTTGTCAAAATAAACTTCTTCTGCTGCATCACACTAAAATTTCTCCAAATAAATTTAACTGTTTATTTGGAGAAATTTCATTTTATATTTATATAGATAAAACCGAGATTTAATAAGTGAGGAAATTAAATTGCCGTGTCATCTTTTAAAACATTTGAAAAGAAACAATCACAAGTTCAGACTTTACCTAATTCTGAGTTTCTGAAAAAAGTCGGTCAAGTAACTGGTGGCACACTCCTATCAATTACTATGCTATCAAGTTCTCTGCTGGCTGGAGGATTAGTTGGTTTAGCCATTAGTTTCCGCGATCTCCCAGATGTTAGACAACTGCAAAACTTTGCACCCTCAGAAACAACTTATATCTATGATATTAAAGGTAAGCTTTTAACGCGTATACATGGGGAAGCTAATCGTCAAATAGTGCCTTTAAATCAAATTTCCCCCAATTTGAAACGAGCGGTATTAGCTAGCGAAGATAGCCGTTTCTACGAGCATCATGGTATTAATCCCAGTGGTATTGGACGTGCTGCATTAGTCAATTTTGCATCTGGAGAAGTGCGAGAGGGTGGTTCTACAATCACCATGCAGTTAGTGAAAAATATTTTCTTATCTCAAAAACGTGTTTTTAGCCGAAAAATAGCAGAAGCAGTATTAGCAATTCGCTTAGAGCAAGTTCTTAGTAAAGATGAAATATTAGAAATGTACTTCAATCAAGTTTACTGGGGTCAACAACCGACAATTATCTGACCGCGCGACAGGCGGAGGTATGGTGGCTCCTGTCTGGCGTGATTTTATGCAGAAGGCACTTAAGGGTGTACCAGTAGAAAACTTTAAGTCACCTTCTAAGTTTCCTCGTCCTAAATAAAATTGAAAGTATAGGACTCCTATTTGATTTTTGAACAAGACTCAGTACGGATTTATGCCTTCTTTCCTGTTCCCTATTCCCTATTCCCTGTTCCCTGCCCACACAAGTAAATTCAGGAATCAAACCGGATTCCTATATTAAGGTTAGGTATTGGGATTTATTCTAGTTTTTTAATTCACAAATATTCTAACAATGCGGATTTTGGTAGTTGAAGATGATGTCCAGTTAGCAGAAATGCTGATGGAAGCCCTGACTGACCGTCAATATGTGGTGGATGTGGCCCAAGATGGAGAAGAAGCATGGGATTGCATCAAAGTATTGGAATATGATTTGGTGGTGTTAGATATTACCTTACCCAAGTTGGATGGTGTGAGTTTTTGTCAACGCTTGCGATCGCATACATCAGCGCGTAGCCCATCGCCTACATCAGGGCGTAGCTCATCACGCAATAGCACAATACCTGTCCTCATGTTAACAGCACGCGATACCCTTGGTGACAAAATTACCGGGTTGGATGCTGGGGCAGATGATTATATGGTCAAACCTTTTGAAATGCCAGAGTTAATGGCTCGTGTTCGCGCACTGTTGCGCCGCAATAGTTCCGCAGCAGTATTCCCAGACCTTGGTTGGGGTAGTCTGTGTTTAAATTCCAGCACTTATGAAGTTACATACGCTGACCAGCCTTTACACCTAACACCTAAAGAATTTGCTCTTTTAGAATTAATGGTTTCTAGTGGTCGGCGAGTGCTAAGTCGAGCCGGAATTATTGAGCGCATCTGGTCACTTGATGATCCTCCTAGCGAAGAAACTGTTAAGTCTCACATTAAGAGTTTACGGTATAAACTTAAAGACGCTGGTGCTGCCGATGATTTTATTGAGACAGTTCATGGATTGGGCTATCGCTTAAAGCAGCTTTAGGAAAATACCCGATTTCTACCTGATATTTACCCTTTATCTTTACAACTGATTGTTAGATTACAATTACTGAAGTTAACCTCTTCTTTTACGCTAGAACACTACAAGTTCTCCAAATCAATTTAATTATTGGTTTGGGGAATTTTAATTTTTATTTAACTAAACTAAAAAATACTTGAAGAGGAATTCAGAAGTCAGAATTCAGGAGTCAGAATCAAGACGCGACTCGAAAATACTCGCTAACGCTGCGCTATCGCAGACTTGCTCTCCGTAGCGCTATCAGTGGGGGATTCAGACCCGCCACTGAATTGCTGCACCACTAAATTTTCGATTTAGTGGGGGTATTAAACCCTTTGATTCAGACGCTCCTACGTCGCTAACGCTACGCTATCCGCCAGTCACACAGAATTCAATTCTGAATTCTGGCTCCTGACTTCTGAATTCTGTTATTAACCCTTTGATACTCGCTTCAATACTGCAACCATTTAAAATTTAATTCTTAGATATTTGATATTCTCAAATGAG
>NZ_JADEXF010000763.1 GCF_015207245.1 Nostoc cf. edaphicum LEGE 07299 | reverse complement strand
GGCAACTCTTAGAGACGCTACGCGTAGCAAGCTTTTGAGTAAGGGTACGCCAAAGCCAACTCTTGGAGACGCTTTGCGTAGCTTGCAACTCCTGCGGAGTACGGCTAACGCATATCTTATTAAAACATTAATCGTTCAATGAAAATTATGGACGTTAAGATTAAACAAATTGTGTCCCAAATTCTTATGGAGTTTCTGGGATGAATAGTGGCTTAACTTATGAGCAAGAAACCTTTGTGCAAGATAGTATCCCTGTTAGATTGGGAAAATTGGCAACTAATTTAGCACGGATAAGTCAACTTTTCAGTGACTCTACGGATGAAGATGTGGTCAAAAGCTTGATTAGAGAGACTATGTATTTTATTGAGTGGATAGCCCCAGATATAGATATTGACAATGCTTTTGAGTTAGCAAATTTAGGAAGGTTTCTCACACGCTGGCTGTTTAAGTGGGAACAAGCCTGGAATAACACAGAAGCTAAAAACCAGATTATTCAAGAACTTGGTATTTGGTCAGACAGTGTTTTGCAAATGTCAAAATTACCTGCTGTACAACAATCCTAACTGATAATGACTCAATCCCAACCTCCATTACCACAACCCAAACTAGAATCTGCTGGTATTACCTCTGACCAGTATTTTGAATTTACTCCAGAAAAACTAGAACTGAGCAACGGATATTTGGGTTATGGTGGACAAGACCAACTTGGGTTTCATTTGTCTGTTCTCACCAACATGGGATTGTTGACAGCAGCTCAACATACAAATTTGTCACTGTGGCTAGAAGCACTCAAAAATGTGGTGAGGGAAAAACTACCAACTGTCAACGCCCAACCAGAAGTAGCAGAAGCAATGCTCAATCGATTTAATCGAGCGATTGCAGACTTGGAGGCAGTGATTGAGTATCTGGGACATTGACACTCTCTTGACTGCGAAACTAACGCAAGCGCTCGGTTTCACAGTCAGGAGAGTGTTAAACATCAGGTGTAGCGATCGCATCTAACAACAGTAATCCCATTTGCTTCAATAAAGCAGTGTTACCATCAGGGCAACCATGTTGAATTAGGCACTTGGCACAGCCAGTATCGCAATTGCAATCTCGTGCGATCGCCTTAGCAGCACTAGCAAGTTTTGGCAGATGTTTAAACACAGCCTCAGCCGCACCATTACCACCATCACTGGTATCATAGAAATAGCCTGTGTAATTGTTACTTTCCCCTAACTCCTTCACTACTGTAAAATTCACCTGTTTTGGGTCAACTCTAGCCACCAGCTGTAACGCTCTCATAATTTGATGCCCAAAGCTGTGGATAGCAATCAAGGTACTGGAATATTCCCACAACTGTTGATAGCCCGGTGGAATCGGTTCGCCACTGCGGGTTAAATTGGTTCTAGTTTCCAAGGCATTGTGCTGGAGGTATTCCCGCGCACTTGAATTAATCGCTAGTTTGACCATTGGTGCTGAAAATTGAGTACGGAAAGGCTGCTCAAACTTTTCTTCTGACAGGGTTTTCACAATTACAGCTTTGCGTGTGAGTTTGCTACAAAGCGGACAACGATGTTTTTTAGGTAGCGATTCCTTGTAGTTAAGACACCGCTTGTTCAAACAAGTCTGCTCATAGATTTGGGTCATTAAACTGTAACCACTGGTAATGTGTTTAACCTCACCAAAACTAAGTTCTAGGGTTAAGTATTCCTGACAGTCATCAACTTTACTGACTTGAGAAAACAGCAATGGTAACTTCACCGGATCTGTTAGCACTGTTAGGCTACTGGTTTCTGATTCTGTAACTGCAATTGTAAAAAGTGGGCTATCTGCTGTCTGTTTTAAAATTGCTTGCTTGCTGTTCAAGTCAAGGGAGATGCACTGATAAGTCAGCATTCGTCCATTGGCATCTTGTCGTTTGTAGATGGCTTGGGGATGGACTTCCCGGTGGGCAATATCTTCTGAGATTTCCTCCAGTTCTTCCCCAGATTCTGCATCTACTAGCTTGATGGTAGTTTGGGATAAGCCACCCCGAAAGTTAACATCTTTATGGGGATAACCCTTTGCCCACAGTCCATTACGACCTTTATTTAGATGCCCTTGGGCTAACAGGAGTTTTGCTACCTCGTAAGCTGCTGTGCCAAAGTAGTGCTTGATTTTATTAGTAGGAATACCAGTTTCTGCGGCTGCACACATCAAATGTTTAGCAGCAAAGATGGGATATTCGTCATTAAAGAATACTTCCTCAGCTTCTGGCGATACCAGCATTTCTGGATGTTCTGCTACATAGCAGTCAATGGGATTGAGAGCATTGGGAAGCAGCACTGTCAGTCCAGACTGAGAACGTCCGGCACGACCACTGCGTTGCTGGTATGCCATTTTGGAACCTGGCCAGCCACGCAAAATGCAACATTCTAATTCTGGTAGGTCAATTCCAGCTTCTAATGCTTCTGTGGCAATAATCCACTTGAGCGTGCCAGACTGGAGCTGGTCAACTACTTCTGCGCGACGCTCAGAAGTAATGCCACTGTAGAAAGCGGCTACTTGGTTTGATTTGAGTAATTCTGTTAGTTCCCGCACGCTGCGACGGGAGTTACAAAAGGCGATACCTGATTTACCTTGATTGAGCAAAAATTGAATTATCCGAGCGGTATCACCAGTCAGATTGTAACTAGGCTGAGTGATTATTATTTGTCTAGATGGTGAAGCTGCTCCACTTTTGCGAATCCAAATCAGGGGTTTAGGGTTGAGTTTAGTTGGTTTTAAACCGGAGATTTTCAGAGCCAGTTGTTTAGGATTACCACAAGTGGCACTCAGGAAGATAAATTGCAGTTTCTTGGAGTCACCACCGTAATGATCTACTGCTAGTTTAATGCGACGAATCAGCCAGGACATATTTGCGCCATAGCTACCTGAGAGGGTATGAGCTTCGTCAAGCAGTACATAGCGTAATCGCTGATAAAAGTTTGCCCAATGCGCGGATTTCCAGGCTTGCTTGAGTTGAAAGTGGATTAATTCTGGTGTGACACCTAAAATATGCGGTTCACTCTTGAGGATTTGTTCTCGTTTTTCTGATTTGACATCTCCAGTGATCATTGCCAGTATAGGTCTGGATTGTGTTGGTATGGTAGAGAGTAGTTCAGAGATTTTGTGGAACTGGTCTAGTGCTAAGGCTCGTAGTCCATAAAATGCTAATGCTCGATGTTCTTCATTTATACAAC
>NZ_JADEXF010000762.1 GCF_015207245.1 Nostoc cf. edaphicum LEGE 07299 | reverse complement strand
CGAAAATGGCGATCGGCCATTGCTGCAACTAAAGGTTGATGGGTAACACATAACACTTGGTTGCGTTGACTTAGCTGGTATAATTTTTCTGCGATCGCTTGGGCTACCCTTCCCGAAACCCCAACATCAATTTCATCAAATACCATTGTCCCAACTACGTCAACCTGAGAAAAACAAGCTTTCAGCGCCAGTAAAAAACGGCTCATTTCGCCACCAGAGGCAACTTCTGTTAAAGGTTGCAGTGGTTCTCCGGGGTTGGAACTAAATGTAAAGGTAATTTTGTCTGCTCCCATCGCAGTTGGGAAAGCTGGTAATATTTCAACCAGAAATTTCACCTTTTCCATCGCTAGGGGCTTGAGTTCAGCTATCAAACGTGATTCTAAATTAGCCGCCGCCTTACTCCGCAATTGAGTTAACTGATTACTTGCTTGGGTAAGTTTCTCAAAACACGCCTTTTCTTGCTGTTCCAGACTTTCGATAGATTGTTCGCTGTCGTTAAGTTGGGCTAATTCTGCTTGAATACGTTGGTAATAAGCGATCGCTTCTGTAAGTGTCGGCCCATACTTGCGGCAAATTTGCTTTAACTCCTGAATTCGTTCTTCCACCTCTTCCAAACGCTGCGGATCGGCTTCCAAACCATCCCCATAAGCATTAATTTGCCTTCCCACTTCCATTACCGCAGCTTGCGCGTCCCGCACCAATTCCAATAGGGGTTGTAGTTGGTTATCGTATTCCACCATGTCATTGAGTGTTGCCTCACTGTCTCCTAATAAATCACCTGCGGCGGGAGTTTCATGATCGTTTTGATACAAAGCCTGATAAACTTTGTAACTCATTTGTTGCAAATCGACGACATGATTCAGGCGTTCCCGTTCTTGTCCCAACTGTTCCAATTCATTAGGTTCGCTGAGATTGGCTGCTCCCAATTCCTGCACTTGATAAGTAAGCAAGTCGAGTTGTTGCAATCGTTCCCGTTCCGATGTTCGGCGTTTTTCTAGTGCTAAATGCGCCTGTTGGTAAGCAGTGAAACTTGTGGCTACTTTGTGACGCTGCTGCATTAGAGAGTCCCCGCCATATAAATCTAACCAGTCGCGGACTTGTGCAGATTGTCCCACTTGTACAGTTTGACCTTGGGCGGTGATTTCCACCAAGCGATCGCGCATTCCTGTCATGATTTGCCGATTTACCAACACACCATTCACTCGCGATCGACTACGGACATTACTCGCAGTGGCTGTGATTTCTCGGCTAATGACTACAGAATTTTCATCAAGCAAATCTATTTCTTGTTCAGTCAACCAAGCTGCTAGGGGAGCGTTTGAAGTGAAAGTAGCTTCTACCATCGCCCGACTTGTCCCCGTGCGAATGACTCTACTAGAGACTTTACCGCCCAAAGCGGCATCAATGGCATCCAAGATAATCGATTTTCCAGCGCCGGTTTCACCTGTTAACACATTTAGTCCCGCGCCAAATTCCAATTCCAGTTGGTCAATTAGGGCAAAGTTTTCTATTCGCAGGCAAAGCAACATCAAGCCAAATTCTCCATGAGGGCAGATGCCAGATACTTCCAACTTACAGGATAATTAAGTTTCATCTTTGAGCAACTAGCAATACCTAATACTATTGAACTAGTATGCCCGTTTAAGTGTAGCAGACTAGTGGGGAGTGGGGGATGAAGGGGATGAGGAAGATGAGGAAGAAATAATTAATGCTCAATGCCCCATTCCCAATTCCCAATTTCTAAACATATTGTTACAATACTTAATGTGATCGTTCTGACTGGTGGCCATTCTTCATGATTGTTAAGACACTTCCCCCTAGTTCCCGACCGATTCAGGAGGACAGTAGCAACGGCACAAATAGCCGAGGCGAACTGGACGTTATTGATATAGTGCCAGAAGATGGTACACCAAGTTTAGTTGTACGCTCGCCAAGACTCTTAGCAGCCCAAAAGGTGAGAATAGCAGCCCAACCTGAGACGCTTTACGATCCTGTGGGCATAGCGGCGCATTACCAAAATAGAAAAGTGCAAGTTTTACGGCGGATTTTTGCCGTGTTGGGACCGACTCTATCCTTTGTTTTTGGATTGTGGTCGGATAGTAAACGGGGAATTGTCGTCAAAAATGACCGCCGCCGAGCTACTCAATTACGAGTATTGCTGACCAAATTAGGGCCTGCTTACATCAAAATTGGACAAGCTTTATCCACCAGACCGGATCTGGTTCCTCCCGTATACCTAGAAGAATTAACTAAACTACAAGACCAATTACCTCCTTTCCCCAACGAAATTGCTTACCAGTTTATTAAAGAAGAACTAGGCGCACCTCCAGAAGAGGTTTATGCCGAACTCTCGGCCCATCCGATTGCTGCGGCTTCATTGGGGCAAGTGTATAAAGGTAAGCTAAAAACTGGTGAAGAAGTTGCTGTTAAAGTTCAACGCCCCGACTTAAGAGAGGGGATTACCATTGACTTGTATATCTTGCGTAACCTCGCCGCTTGGGTGCAGAAAAAGGTCAAACGGGTAAGAAGTGATTTAGTTGGGATTCTCGATGAATTAGGCGATCGCATTTTTGAAGAGATGGATTACATCCATGAAGGCGAAAATGCGGAGCGATTTTTCGAGTTATACGGTCACATGAAAGACGTATATGTACCGAAAATTTACTGGGAATATACCAATCGCCGCGTCTTGACGATGGAGTGGATTAACGGCACTAAATTAACCCAGACAGAAGAAATTAGCGCTCAAGGGATAGATGCTCGTTATCTCATTGAAGTGGGTGTGCAGTGTTCCCTGCGCCAGTTGCTAGAACATGGATTTTTCCACGCCGATCCCCACCCTGGTAATTTGTTAGCAACAACCGATGGCAAGTTAGCTTATCTCGACTTTGGGATGATGAGTGAGATTAAGCCACCTCAGCGTTATGGTTTGATTGAAGCGATCGTTCACGTCGTCAACCGTGACTTTGAAGGATTAGCAAAAGACTACGTGAAGTTAGATTTTTTATCACCAGAAACCGATTTAACACCAATTATCCCAGCTTTTGCGAGAGTCTTTGCTGATGCCCAAGGAGCCAGCGTTGCCGAACTCAACATTAAAAGCATCACTGATGAACTATCAGCTTTGATGTATGAGTATCCTTTCCGCGTACCACCCTACTACGCCTTAATTATTCGCTCCCTTGTGACGCTTGAAGGTATTGCAA
>NZ_JADEXF010000761.1 GCF_015207245.1 Nostoc cf. edaphicum LEGE 07299 | reverse complement strand
CATCTAAGGAGCGATCGCGCTTAGTTGTCACCCCGGCAAACGCTGTGGTAAGCTCTCCCAAGGGATCGTAAACGCAAACATTACCCTCAAATTTCCGCTCATCATAAATCAACTGGCGACAAATTTCTTGATGGCGGGCATCAATTTTCGATAACGGTAAAATTTTGTTAGCACTGACAATGGCTGCATCCATTCCCGCCGTTGTCGCCTCGTGCAAAAACACCGAGTTCAGCACCATCCGCGAGGCTGGATTCAAACCAAAGGAAATATTGGAAACACCCAAAATCACATGACATCCAGGCAATCCTTCACGAATCCGCCGGATGGATTCAATGGTAGCTTTACCGTTTTCTCGGTCTTCTTCAATCCCGGTGGAAATGGGTAACGCTAAGGTATCAAAGAATATTTCTGTGGGTGGTATGCCATATTCTACAGCTTGACGGTATGCGCGTTGTGCGATCGCAAACTTTTTGTCTGCTGTCCGCGCCATCCCATCTTCATCGATAGTACCAATGACTACACCAGCGCCGTATTTTTTCGCTAACTCCAACACCTTCAAAAAGCGCGGTTCTCCATCTTCATAGTTGGTGGAATTAAGCAAACACTTACCACCGGCAACCTTTAAACCAGCCTCCATCTTTTCCCATTCGGTGGAGTCAAGCATTAAAGGCAATGTCACATTATTGACAATGCGCGAAACTAACTCGTGCATATCCCGCACACCGTCACGTCCCACATAATCGACGTTGACATCAAGAATGTGTGCGCCTTCTTTTACTTGCGCCCTCGCCATTGAAACGAGTCCGTCCCAATCTTCCGCATTTAGCAAATCGCGGCACTTCTTGGAACCACTGGCGTTGAGACGTTCGCCAACAATCAAGAAAGAATTATCTTGATCGTAAGGCTGAGTGGTGTAAATTGATGCTGCTGCTGGTTCTAAGCTAGGATGTCTAACTTTTGGCTTCAAACCTTTAGCAACTTCTGCCAATTGTTGAATGTGTTCTGGACGTGTCCCACAGCAACCCCCGATCACTTGGACACCCAAATCTTCAACAAAATGCATCAGCGACATCCGTAATTCTAACGGTGTCAGACGGTAGTGCGCTTGACCGCCAACGTTCTCAGGTAAACCCGCGTTGGGAATACAAGAAACGATGAAAGGTGAATGTTCTGCCAGATACTTGATATGTGGTTTCATCAAGTCTGGGCCTGTGGCGCAGTTTAGACCGAGAATGTCAATTGGGTAAGGTTCCAAAATTGTCAGCACAGCACTGATTTCTGAACCAACCAACATTGTGCCCATGCTTTCCATTGTCACAGACACCATCAACGGCCGGCGATCGCCTTTTTTGGCAAACACTTCTTCAATGGCATTCAGCGCCGCTTTAATTTGCAGCACATCTTGGCAGGTTTCTACCAAAAATAAATCGACACCACCATCCCACAGCGCCTCTGCTTGTTCAGCAAAAGTAGCTTTCATGGTGTCAAAGTCAATATGTCCCAAGGTCGGAAGTTTGGTTGTCGGGCCGATGGAACCTGCCACAAACCGGGGTTTTTCTGGCGTGGAAAATTCCGCAGCGACACGCTTTGCCAATTCTGCGGCTGTCTTGCTGAGGTAGTAAGCTTGGTCTGCCAAGTCATATTCTGCCAGCACCAAGGACGTACTGCCAAAGGTATCGGTTTCAATGACATCTGCACCAGCAGCGAGAAAGTCACGGTGAACCTTAGCCACAGCTTCAGGTTTCGTGTGGACTAAGTATTCGTTACAACCTTCATACTGTGGACCACCAAAGTCTTCAGCAGTCAGGTTTTGCGTTTGTAAGTTGGTTCCCATCGCCCCGTCGAAAACGAGGACTGGGCTATCTGGACTACGCAGGCGTTCAAGGAAAGGATGAGTCATATTTTCCTAGAAGAAATGAGGAAATCAAGTGAGTCATGTGATACTCGACTTACTTTATTATTTTCCAAGATTGTGATATTTTCGGCATCTTTTAATAAAGTCTGTTTTGCTGAAACTCACTATTCGCTCATTTTGACCTGATTTATGAAGATTGGCGACGACAGAATTATCCAAAAGCGCCCTCATATCATGTCCGCTTGATCCGAATGTGAGTCTGAGCGATCGCCATCTCTGCAACGATATCAACTAAGTAGGCAAGCGATCGCACTTTCTATAATTATCTTAGCCAATGGCTACGGCAGTAAAATACGCTTTTTTTGCACAATTGTACACATTCTATAGATGTGTACAATAAAATTGCCGTGCAAAACACAACGAAAATAATCCGTCGCCGGATTAACATCACCTTGTCTGATGAAACAATTGAACTAATCGAGCGAGTTATTGAAAAAGGCGATTCTCTGGAGGAGACGCTACGCGATCGCAGTCGATTCATTAACTAAGCTGTGCAATATTATACTACTCAAAAAGCCTTAATCAATCTCAGAGAACAGTCAAAAGAAGGAGCCATACAACGGGCAGAACTTGATTTGGAGTTGGTGAAGTTTTGAGGCGATATCTGGTGAAAAGCTACTTTGCATCTGCGCTTCCCACGTTTCTAGAAGACGCGATTAATCGCGTCTCTACTCGTTTTGCTCAGACCTTAGTGTAATTATTGATTACTTTGGCTAAATCTGGCACTGCTTCTTCTACGTGCTTTTTGGCTGAACCGCGAAGTTTTTCATAGGTTCCTCGCACGATTTGGCGGTTTGAGTTCTTGACTCTCGCATCGGTAACACCCAGTAGTGCGTCTGCTGTATCAGAGCGATTCACGCTCAGATATTCAACTGGGTTGCCTTTCTCTACGCCTTGACTCCAAATGGGATCAAGTGCCGTGAAGCATTGCGGCAAAATCTGTTCAACCACATAGGGAATATACCCTGGCTTAACCCCCTTCAGGGCGGCAAATGCAGTTTTCAAAGCGATGCCGCTCATGCCTGACTTGGATGCAAGCTGTCCTTCGATCATATTGCAACAGTCCTCTATGACCATAGCCTTTTTGGTCGGGTTCAAAAGTCCGTCGCTAAGTCCCATTTCACTCTTCCTTATCTAAGTACTTAATTTTATTCGACTAATTTTTTTAGCAAGCAGGAAATTACAGAAAATGGTATCAGAGTTAGAGGATGTTGTGGATAAGCTGATACGCTTTTAGGCTGCATAGTTGAGAAAAGGCAGGGAGCAGAGGGCAGGGGGGCAGAGGGGCAGAGG
>NZ_JADEXF010000760.1 GCF_015207245.1 Nostoc cf. edaphicum LEGE 07299 | reverse complement strand
GCTATGAAGACATTGCCCAGCCGCCACTATGGATAGGTTTCGCCAACTTTCTCAAGCTTTGGAAGGATGCAGTTTTTTGGAAAACCTTAGAAAACACTTTTTTATATCTTGTAGGTGTAGTACCAATTTTAGTAATCGCTCCCTTAGTACTGGCAATTTTGGTAAATCAGAAACTGCGGGGAATGAATTGGTTTAGAGCAGCGTACTACACTCCAGTGGTAATTTCAATGGTGGTTGCGGGAATAGCTTGGAAATGGCTGTATGCAGAAAACGGATTATTGAATCAGTTATTTAAAACTTTAGGTCTTTTTCCAGAAGGCATTCCTTGGCTAACTAGCCCAGCAAAAATTTTTGGCATTGTACCAATTTCTCTTGCCAGTGTCATGGCTGTCACCGTATGGAAAGGATTAGGTTACTATATGGTGATTTATTTAGCGGGGTTACAATCAATTCCCGCTGATGTGTACGAAGCAGCAGCCATTGATGGCTCTGATGGTATCAGCAAACATTGGGATATTACCATACCTTTAATGAAGCCATATTTAGCACTAGTGGCGGTAATTTCGGCTATTTCTGCGACCAAAGTGTTTGAAGAAGTCTACATTATGACTCAAGGAGGCCCACTCAGTAGCTCGAAAACGATTGTTTATTATTTATATGAGCAAGCCTTCAATAACTTAGAAATTAGCTATGCTTGCACGATTGGACTAGTGCTATTTTTGATAATTCTAGGATTGTCAATTTTGCGATTAGCTATTAATCAGCAAGGTGATGATATCACAATTTAATAAATTTAGAAAAATCATCTTCCCTCAGCCCCGATAATCTGAAAATATTCAAATATCGAGAGTACATGAAAACAGACACAATTTTTTACACCTTATTCCAAACTCTTCCAGGTGTCTTATTTGAACTTTTGGAACAATCGCAAGCTTTAGCATTACACTACCAATTTACCTCAGTAGAAATCAAAGAATTAGCACGTCGTATCGATGGCTTATTCTTACCCAAACCTGAATTCCCAGAAGATACAATCTATTTTGTTGAGGTACAGTTTCAGCGCGATGATGATATTTACTGGCGAATAATCACAGAAGCTTTCCTCTATATCAATCAATATAAACCTCAACGTCGCTGCCAAGCAGTATTACTTTTTGCTCAACGTAGTCTCGACCCAGGTATACCATTCATTTATCAAACATCATTAGCTCCACAGCAAATTCGTACAATTTATTTAGACGAGTTAGATAATGTACCATCATCTTCGATTGGGCTAGGCATAATTAAGTTAGTAGTTGCAGCTGAAGATCAAGCAGTACAGCAAGCGAAAAACTTGATAAAACAAGTACAACAAACGGATGAAGCTAACCGTAGCAATCTTTTAGAATTAGTAGAGAGAATGCTTATCTACAAATTTGTAAACAAAAGTCAGCAGGAGTTAGAAGCAATGTTTGGATTAACCGATTGGAGACAAACTAAATTTTACCAGGAAGTAAAGGAAGAAACAAAGCAGGAAGTAAAAGAAGAAGTTCGCAAAGAAACAAAGCTCGATACTATACCCCGTCTACTTAAGTTGGGTTTAAGTATAGAGCAAATTGCTGAAGCATTAGAATTGGATGTTAAACAGGTACGACAAGCTATTGAGAAGCAAGGAGAAGAGGGAACAGGAAGTAATTTGTAATTGAAGAGATTTATTTAAAATCGCTTTTGATATTCCACTACAGCACGACTGTCATCGGTTAAGTTAGTGGAGGCACGCACACGAAATTCATTGTTTATCCGGTAATTAATACCCCATTGGAAGGGGTCGTTTGTTGTCAAAATTTTGATACTGGAAACAGATATTTTGGAAGAAATGTCAACCCCAGCCTCTGCTGCTAATTCCAAACTTGAATTGCTTCTTCCAGCTTCGGGATTCTCAGAAATAACGGTAGGAAATATCCGCAGTTCGCTTAAGCCAAAGGTACTCCCAATCTGGTTAAAAGCTGACTGAAAATTGTTAAACACAGCCGAACCTGCGATGTTAATCAGACCTAAAGTACTGTCTGCACGTCCTTGGGTGTCTACAAATCCGCCTCCTAAAAGAGCAACAATTTCGGTTTGACTACGTGATGGACTACTTGTTAATTCTAGATTTTCATTTAGTTTGCTAGCTAAACCGTTGATAGTGGCTTCGACTCGAACACTCTCTAATGCTGATAAACCTGTGGAATTTACTCGGCTGAAGTCATTACTTTGAGTTACATCCAATACTTTGGCAAATAGCCGAATATCTAAGTTGGGGTCGCGGGGTTGAGAAGGACTAAAAGTTGCGGTGTGTTTATAACCACGAGCAAGGTTAAATTGGGTGGTAAATAAATTTACCCCTCCTTTTTCTAACTGGATGGTGCCATCGGGTATCGGCTGATTGATTAAGCCGTTAACTATAAGATTACCAGTGGCGCGGAAGTTGAGAATAGGGTCACGGGTAATTTGGACGTTTTTACCTAGTTCCAAATCTAAATTATTAAATCTGGCGTTCGTATTTCCCGCCCCATTTCCAATTTCAGATTTGCTCTGCTTATTATCTTTTGTGGGTGATACGCCAATACTACCATTTTCAGATGTCGTGGCGTCGGTAGATTCTGCCAGCAATACTTTACCATCAAATAAATTTACTCTACCGCCAATTATGGGATTAAGGGCAGAACCAGTAATCTGCAAATTGCCACTAGCGCCTCCCTGATAAAGTCCCTTGAGATTCAACGCTAGCTGATCGAGATTAACAGTCAGGGGATTTTTGATAGTTACGTTCTCATTGTTGAAGATGGGAATTTCTCCAGCAGCTTCTACCTTCCCACGGCTAAATCTACCTTGAAGATTTTCTACTAAGATGTTGTCAAAATTAAACAGCACTCTACCTGTGACGCGTCTCAGCTTACCTGGTAAAGCTTGGGCTGAAAAAGTAGCATTATTGACAGTAGCAATTCCATTTACTTCGGGTTTTTGCAGTGTTCCCCGCACCTTGAGGTCTACTTCTCCTTCACCTTTCTCAAATACCACTTGATTACTCAATGCGTTTAACAGCCCCAATCCCTCGTTTTCTAACTTCATATCCAAACTGATTTGATCGCTGTCTGGTGCGACGGAAGCAAAAGGTAATTTATAAGGGATGCTGCCAGTAATGTCAACAGGTTTTGGCCCAGCAACTGCTACAGTACTACCAAAGTT
>NZ_JADEXF010000759.1 GCF_015207245.1 Nostoc cf. edaphicum LEGE 07299 | reverse complement strand
TATCTAACTGAAGGAGACATTATGATTTCTCCTCCTTATCTCCATCGCAAATTGTCTTGGGACATTGATGCGAAATTTTTGTTACTCCGCCTGGAACCGAAACTATTTACTTCTACTGTCGATGAATCTGTTGATGCAGATGTTGTGCAAATTGTGCCACAGTTGAAGATTCGTGATCCTTTAATCCAACAAATTGCTTTGACACTCAAAACAGAACTAGAAACAGATGGATTGAGTGATCGCCTCTACGCTGAGTCAATGGTGAATGCATTGGCAGTTCATCTATTACGGCGCTATTCGACAACAAAACAAAAAATTCCAGCTTACTCTGGCGGGCTGCCTAACCATAAGCTACAACAAGCTATTGACTATATCCAAGCCCACTTAGCAGAAGATGTATCATTAGAAGCGATCGCCACAGAACTTGGCATGAGTCAGTATTACTTTGCACGACTGTTCAAACAGTCTATAGGCTACTCTCCTTACCAATATTTAATTAAATGTCGCATTGAATGTGCCCAAAAATTAATGATCCAGGGTCAGCAGAATATTGCAAATGTTGCTATGCAAGTCGGGTTTGCTAGTCAAAGTCAATTTGGCAGACACTTCAAACGCATTACTGGAGTGACACCAAAACAATTTGGCAGAAAATAGCAATAATCTACTAAAGTCGCAAAAAATAGATATACTCCAGTTACCAAGATTTCATATTTTGAGTTGAAGTGTATAAATGAAGTCTTGAACTAGAATTATCATGCCTGCAATCTCTATCAACAACGATGTTGCTACAACGATCGCGCTTTATTTTTCCACATCTGAAAATCAATCAGAAATTATCAATATTTTGCTTGCTTCAGTTGAAGTTCTTAAAAAACAATCAGGTTTCATTTCCTTTAGTATCCACAAAAGTCAAGATGGGTTGCGCGTTGCTACTTACGAACAATGGCAAAACCAAGCAGACTACGAGGCATTTTTAAATAGTATTGCTGGTAAAGAATTGACAGCCAAACTCTCAACCTTTCCAGTTGAGTCTCATCTATTTGAAGTTGTGGCTTCTCAATCGATTTCAGGCAGTCCTGTTCCCCCTCAAATCATAACGGGTGGTTTCCTAACTCACTTTGCCGAATTCCGAACAACACCAGAAAAGCAGCCTCGTTTAGTGGAATTACAGAAGGAATATATTGTCAAAGCTTTTGAAAATAATACAGGATTAGTTTCTGCTAATTTCCATCGCTCTTTAGATGGCTTAATGACTATTAATTATGGTCAGTGGAGTAGTCAGGAAGCATTCAAAGCTATTTTGCAAGCACCTGGATTTGAGTCAACTGGTTCTGGCTACTGGGTTGGTTTAGCTGAAAACGAATTTCATCTCTATGATGTCGTGTTTACCGAACCTAGTGAGGAAAATAATTAAATGGTTACTATTTCTAAAGACAAGCCAGTTCTAGCAGAGTTAGACATTTTTGTTACTCAACCTGATCAGCAGTGGTTATTAGTTGATAGTTTAGTAGCATACACTCAAAACATTCTCAAGCAACAACCTGGATATATTGCTAGCGCGATTCATCGTAGTTTTGATGGCTTTCGTGTGATTAATTATGTGCAGTGGCAAAGCCAAGAAGATTATCAGGTTTATATAAATAACCAAGAGATTTCTCTAGCTACTCAAATTACAGGCTTTTTTAATCCAGATTCTCATCTCTACGAAATTTTCATTAGTGAACCAGGTGATAGTCGATTGGAAATTACAGCAGGTAAAGGAGAATTAATTAATTTCGGTATCTTTAAGTTGAAAGATCCTGCTAATCAACCTCGTTTTCTAGAGTTTACCGCAGAAGCAATACGACAAATATCAGGACAACCTGGATTAATTACTACTCATTTTCATCGTTCACTTGATGGTGCGCGTGCTATCAATTATGGATTATGGAGTTCTCAAGAGGAGTACGCCAAAATGAACGCTAATCCTCCGATGGCTGAACCGTTGCTACAGATGAAATCGCTTGCAAATAATGAATTTCAAATGTCTTTATACGAGGTAGTATTTGCTGAAATTGCTGCCTAAATGGTTTCTAAATGATCGCTTCACTAAATACTGTTATAAAAAACGCCCCCCATTTCTGGGAGGCGTTCTTCATTCAGCTAAGACTTTCAGAATTAACCGTTGATAGCAGGAGCAGTCAGAGCAACAGGAGTAACTTCACCAGCAGCTAAGTCTAAGGGGAAGTTGTGAGCGTTACGCTCGTGCATTACTTCCATACCCAAGTTAGCGCGGTTGATTACGTCTGCCCAGGTGCTGATGACGCGACCTTGGGAATCAATGATTGATTGGTTAAAGTTGAAACCGTTCAGGTTGAATGCCATCGTGCTGATACCCAAAGCGGTGAACCAGATACCGACGACAGGCCAAGCTGCTAAGAAGAAGTGCAGTGAACGGCTGTTGTTGAAGGAAGCGTATTGGAAGATTAAACGACCGAAGTAGCCGTGGGCTGCAACGATGTTGTAGGTTTCTTCTTCTTGACCGAACTTGTAACCGTAGTTAAGAGATTCGGTTTCGGTGGTTTCACGCACCAAGGAAGAAGTTACTAGAGAACCGTGCATTGCCGAGAACAATGAACCGCCGAATACACCAGCCACACCTAACATATGGAAGGGGTGCATCAAGATGTTATGTTCTGCTTGGAACACAATCATGAAGTTGAAGGTTCCAGAGATACCCAAAGGCATACCATCAGAGAAAGAACCTTGACCAATTGGGTAGATCAAGAATACTGCGGTAGCGGAAGCTAAAGGTGCGCTGTAAGCTACGCAGATCCAAGGACGCATACCTAAGCGGTAAGAAAGTTCCCACTGACGACCCAGGTAGGCAGCGCAACCGATTAAGAAGTGGAAAACTACCAACTGGTAAGGGCCGCCGTTGTACAACCACTCATCTAAGGAAGCAGCTTCCCAGATTGGGTAGAAGTGCAAGCCGATTGCGTTTGAAGAAGGAACAACTGCACCAGAGATGATGTTGTTTCCGTAGATCAAAGAACCTGCAACTGGTTCGCGGATGCCATCAATGTCCACAGGAGGAGCAGCGATGAAAGCAATTACGAAGCAGGTTGTAGCAGCTAGCAGGGTTGGGATCATAAGCACACCAAACCAACCGATGTATATACGGTTGTCGGTGCTAGTAATCCACTCGCAAAAGCGATCCCATACGTTCTGTCTCTTAT
>NZ_JADEXF010000758.1 GCF_015207245.1 Nostoc cf. edaphicum LEGE 07299 | reverse complement strand
ATACAAGAGTTTTTGGTATATACCGCGCCACTCCTGGGCGAAAAAAACTAATGATATACGAAACTAATTAAAATCAAGTCCCAAGCGATGCCCTAAGCTTTGCCGTTGGGTGGGCGTGGTTTCTCTTGGACAAATGACGACTAATGACTAATGACTAAGCCTATTTTGACTAACTACCAGAAGTATTTAATACTGAAGCAATGCCAACAATTTACTAAGGTAAACGAACATGAGAAAGTATATATGTACTGTTTGCGCCTATGAATATGACCCAGAAGTAGGCGATCCAGATAGCGACATAGCACCGGGAACAGCCTTTGAAGATATCCCAGAAGATTGGTCATGTCCAACTTGTGGTGCGACAAAAGACGACTTTGAACCTGATGAAGAGTGAAAATAACAGCTAGCCTAGAAAGTAGGTGCTGTAAAAGAGACATTTTTGAAATTGTTACCGTTACAAATTGTAGTTATTGGGGGTGGGGCAGCAGGATTTTTTGGCGCGATCGCTTGTGCTAAAGCCAATCCTGATGCCCAAGTTACTTTACTCGAAGCCAGTCGCCAACCCCTAGCGAAAGTGTTAGTTTCTGGTGGCGGACGCTGCAATGTAACTCACGCTTGCTTTGAACCGGAGGAGTTAGTGCAAAATTACCCCAGAGGTGCAAAAGCTTTGCGGGGTGCTTTGACTCGGTTTGGGCCTCAAGATACAGTAGCTTGGTTTGCTGCTGGTGGAGTCTATCTCAAAACGGAAGCCGATGGCCGGATGTTTCCTGTCACCAATACTTCAGAAACCATTGTGGAATGTCTAATTAAAGCGGTGGCGAAATCTGGGGTAAAACTTCGTATCGGTACGCACGTAACTTCGGTGAAACGAACCACAGCAGATGGGGGTTTTGATATTCTTCTGAAGTCGGGAGAGACAATTAAATGCGATCGCCTACTTTTAGCGACCGGTAGCAGCCTTGCGGGTTATAAAATTGCTCGAGAGTTAGGTCATCAAATTGAACCGCCAGTACCCTCGTTATTTACCTTCAACATTCTCGATCAAAAGCTGCGAGAATTAGCTGGAGTTAGCGTTAACCCTGCCCAATTGCGTTTATCTGCGGGCGGAAAATCCCAATTGCAACAAACTGGGCCATTGCTAATTACCCACTGGGGTTTAAGTGGCCCCGCTGTTTTGAAGCTTTCTGCTTGGGGTGCGAGAGTTCTGCACGAAAGCCGCTATCAAGCCACATTATTGATTAATTGGCTGCCTAATTTGCACCAAGAACAAGTGCGAGAAAAAGTTTTAGCAGTTAAGGATGAATGGGGAAAAAAAGCGATCGCATTGCATCGCGGCGTCGATCTACCCCATCGTCTCTGGCAATATATCATTGCTCGTGCAGGCATTACCACAGAAGACCGTTGGGCAGAAATATCTAGTAAAACCTTAAATCAACTGGTGCAAGAACTTACTCAGGGACAATATTTAATCAACGGTAAAGGAGCCTTCAAAGAAGAATTTGTTACCTGTGGCGGTGTCAAGCTCAAAGAAGTCAACTTCAAGACAATGGAAAGTCGGTTAGTTCCTGGTCTTTATTTTGCCGGAGAAATCTTAGATATTGATGGCGTTACCGGTGGGTTTAACTTCCAAAGTGCTTGGACAACCGGTTATTTAGCAGGCGTGGCAATGGCGACTAGGCATGAATAGTCTGCCGAGCCAAAATTGATGGATTTGGAGTGACACAAAGACGCGGAGATTTTTCTCCGTGTTAACCCGATCTCATTTACCAGTTCTTTAGGAACAAGCGATCGCTACTTAATTATATTTACTTATCAAAATTCTTACTAATCCTCCAGCATTTCCCACCTTGTCACTCTACATTCATACCAGCCACTCTAGAGAAGACAAATTTTTCTGGGTGTATTATTTTTTCCTAAAGAATATATGAATACTGATAAAAATGCTGCGTCTGAAATTACGTTGCAGGGAAGCCAGTATATGCTGCATGGCTTTCCAGTGCTTGGTATTCCTGATGAAGAGCGTGCTGTAAAATACTTCAGCCTGAATCCATTTCTGCCAAATGTCCAGAATCGTTGCTCGATTGAATGTGCCTATTGTGTCTGCCATCAAGACCGTGACTGGCATCATTATCCACAAAACTTTCAGGATGTCTCATCTCCAGTTGACCTGCTCGATCTTTTGCTAGACTACATTTTTGCTACCCAGGAGGGACAAAAGGGCTTTCCAATTTCACTATGCGATTACTCTGACCCTTTTATTCCAGCCCATCGAGAACGCGTACTATCAATTCTGGATGCACTGATTGACCGCAAAGCTGCCAACATCGTCTACATAACTACCAAAGTCCATCCTGGCCAATCTTTTATAGAGCGCCTCAAAACAACTCTAGAGCGACCTCATTCACTTCGAGTCACTGTCTTTGTTAGTCTACCACCCTTGAAACCAGGCTATGAGCAAGCCTCAATTCAGAGTCGCGTACAGTTGCTGCAAGATTTAGTAAACCTTGGCATTCCCTGTTGTTGGTATCTGCGTCCACTGGTTGAAGAGTGGTTTGATGAAGCTTTAATGTGGCAATTAGCACGTACATTATTGCCCCATGTTTCCCGCCACGTTATTCTGTCCGGGCTTGTGATGTCTGAAGAGATTGAAGCGAGTCTATTAAAACAGGAATTAATCGTTCCAGAATGGGATCGTACACAACTAGGACGTAAGCAATACTTGTCATTGGAGTTTGAGTCCAAAGTGCGCTCAATTCTCAGCACTGTTGCTAGCGAGCAAAATATTTCTCTTGGCCCGGTGATGGGACATCGGCTATGCGGTACTAACGGCAATCATGCCTATGGCTGCTTGATTTGCGCCAAACAAAACCGTTATTGCCAGCTTTTTCAACTTTATCACTATGGTGAAACGATCGCTACCGAAGATAATCAACGCCTCAAGACGCTATTGAGACAAAATTCAGTGAAAGTAAGCTCACGAGAGCCATCAACAGAAGAATGTCAGTGAAGTAATCCAACCTGAAGCGAAACTAGAAAAAGTTCGATTGCCTCACCGCTACGCGTCTATAAAATTATTGTATTGGAACATAAAGAGGGAAAATTATCTTGCGATTGTAGATCAATTTTGAACACACCCAACAATGAAATTCAGCGAAATCCTCCGTCAATTTGGTGACGCGGCCACCAATCATAGCCTGACTAGCAACCCAGACCAAGAC
>NZ_JADEXF010000757.1 GCF_015207245.1 Nostoc cf. edaphicum LEGE 07299 | reverse complement strand
CCCCGTATGTATTGGGGAGGGAACAAAATTCTGTTGTTTCCCCCCTTTACAAGGGGGGATTAAGGGGGGTAATTCGACTTGTGTGTACACCGTAGGGGTCAAAATCAGAAGGCGTGGGTTGTGTTTTTTCAAACCAGCCTTGCAAAGCTTTGATTTTTGTTTGTCTCTTCGGCTTCTCTGGCTCTGACTCAGTAAAAGTTTTCAAGGATGGAACTGGCTGCAAAATAGTTCTTGAATCAACGAGCGCAGTTATAAGTGAAAGTTTTGTCGTCACCAACATTACAACATTAAGGCTTAACGCCATAACATTAAGGCTTAATGCTATAACTTTAAGGCTTAATTTTATAACCTTAAGGCTTAACGCTACAACATTAAGGCTTAAGGTTACAACATTAATCACCAGCGTCATAAGATTAAGGCTTAAGGTTACGACATTAAGCCTTAACATTACAACTTTTTGACAAAAGCTTATGCGATCGCTCTTTAGGGTAGTGCGCTGCGTGCGATCGCCAAGGTGTATATCAATTTAATAGGTGGCACATTAAGCGCAGATGATACCATAATTGATAAACCTCATCTGTTCTCTCGTGTATTAATTGATTTCATGATAGATAGACGTAACATAACTAATAAAATAGTGAAATAATGTGGAATTTTTTGAATCAATTTTAAAAGCATATTTTGATTTGAAATATTAATTCTTTTATTTTCTGAAATATGCAGTAAGCAAATGTCTAATTTATTAAAAAACCGTGACTCTTCAACATCAAGAACTATGGGTAAATCTTTTCTGATAGAGTTGTTGACCTTTTTTATTGTAGAGACATAGTATTCACGAGCATCTAGCCCAAACAAGGCAAGGAGTTTATCGTTACTCTTATACTTGAAGTATGTCATACTAAAAATCAACAACAAAAAGAACTTGCAGACTAATCTTGCCCTTAATCCATTAGAAAGCTGTAGTTGCGATTTAATAATTGCACCAAAAAAATCTCCATGTCGATTCTCATCTTCACTCCATGATTTATAAAAGCTAAAAAGAGGATAGATGGAGTATTCAGGATGAGACTCTAAATGCTCAAAAATAGTTATGTAATAACAGCTAGAAATTCTCTCAGACAAATAGGTAGAGTAGATAAACCATGAAAAAGGTAGAGAAATATATTTTCTATGTTCTTTTTTTAGAAAACCTAATCCAGGTTTGATATAAAAATCTAAGAGAGCTTTATTTAGAAAACTAGCGTGACGTGCTTCATCACGAGAAATCAGGGAAAATCCATCTGAAAGAATGCTGTTTGTTTCTTTAAGTTGATATGATAACTCTTTGTACAGGATGAATCCTGAGTACTCAGCAGCACAGTACATTTCCAGAAGTTTAATTATGAGTTCTCGCGCCTCACCTTGAATGTGATCCCAGGACTGATTAAATCTTTCGTCACGTATATACTTGTCTTTAGTGTAGTCACTTTTTAAATTGGCGACAGCAGTATTAAAGGCTTTTTGAAAGCTTAAGGTATCAATATTAGAAAATTTTCTGATGTTAATTGTATAGAAACCTGGGTAAATGAGAGTTTCTTTCGCTAAAACCTCAGTGTTTGACTGTGTGTTTTGAAAATATTCCATATTCTAAACCCTCTATAAAATATCAGTCTTGATACTACTTCAAGAAAAAAACCTTAGCAATTCCTGAGTCTCAGACCAGGAATATGATTAAAAGTGTTGTAGTCTAACTATTAAATACCAACGCAATTCAGCTGCGTTTTCTTCATCGATCTGACGCAAGGCGAGGATTTTCATATCCGCGTTGCCAAGAAAGTTGGATTTTGTCGTCTTGATGCGTAATCCGCAATCAATTCTGCGCCATAGTTACTGCCAACACTAGTTAATGTGATGTTACCTTATCTTAGTAATTCACGCAGAGGTTAGCTGATTTCATTTGCGTAATCAGCTAATTTGCGTCAAATCGTGGCGAATTGAGGGTTTAAATTTAAACGCAAAGGGGCGCAGAGGTAAGCGCAGAGGAACACAAAGAATTAGCTACGAATTAATCAAATTTTGTACTAAGCTTTTAATTCAGTACAGATACAGCGATAATTTACTTAAATCATCACTGAGTTATTTCATGCTGCCAGTTATTGAAAGCATTGTATTACGTCAAATGGCTTCGGGCGATCGCCTATCCTTACAACTATACAAATTCATCGGCGCTCAACCTGGTAAAAAGGTTTACATTCAATCTAATCTGCACGGTGCAGAAATTGCTGGTAATGCCGTTATTCACCAGTTAATTGAGTTTTTATTAAAAATAAATGATACAGATTTAACTGGAGAAATTTGCTTAGTTCCCGTTTGTAACCCAATGGGGACAAATGAACGCGCTCATCATTTCTCCCCTGGAAGATATTGCGTTTATGAAGCTAAAGATTGGAATCGGATATTTTGGGACTATGAGAAAGAAGCTGATGATTTAGTAGCTTTTACTAAATCTCAACTTCATAGTGATCTAAAGGTCATTCGACAAAATTATTTAACTATAATTAAGCAACAATTCGCAAAAACTTTAGAAAAACTTAATTCTTCTAGTGGTGTCCCTTACACTGAGCTTTTTGCTTACAAGCTACAAAATCTCAGTTTAGATGCAGATTACTTAATTGATTTACATAGTTCTACCAATCACGCATTAGACTACGTTTATTACTTCAAAAATCGAGAAGACAGTGCTAAATACTTCCTACTCGATTTCGGAATATTACTTGATAAATATGATGGTGATGCTTTTGATGAAGCTTTTATCAAACCTTGGTTAGCACTGGAAGCTTGTTTTAAAGAGTTGGGTAGAGAAATCAAGTTTGATGTGGAAGCTTGGACATTAGAATTAGGCTCAGGAATGCAAATTAACCCTGATTCAGTTGCTAAAGGTGTACGGGGTGTGAAAAGTTATTTAGCACAAAAAGGTGTATTGCAAATTTCTGATTTTTCAGACGGCACAAAAACCCATGAAATGAGTTTTGCATCAAGCAGCAACCGGAAAAAATATTATGCGATCGCAGGTGGTATGATTCAATCGAGAATAGCATTAGGCACTTCAGTAAAAGCTGGAGACAAACTATATCAAATTCTTAGTTTTAATAAAGAAGGTAAGCTACCTACTGTAATTGATGTCTGCGCTCAACATGATGGCTTAGTTTATGATGTCGCGACTAAGCAAGCTGTGAATGA
>NZ_JADEXF010000756.1 GCF_015207245.1 Nostoc cf. edaphicum LEGE 07299 | reverse complement strand
GTTCCGCACAGTATATTTAATCCTGCATATTGGAATCAGGTTCAATACACCAAGATACAAAAACTTATTCCAGAAGAATTCGGCGTACCTCTAGAAGACTGGTTGTTTAAAATCTTAACTGTATCTATTTAAGCGACTAATTATAGTAGATTAATCGTAATTGAAGAACTGGTAATTAAATCGCTACGCATTTTTAGAATCAGGAAATGCCCCAAAAATCTCAGTCACGTTATCCAGAAAATTGGTCAGATATCGCTCTTGATGTCAAACAATCTGTAGGGTGGCGTTGCTCTAAGTGTGGCTTACAGTGCATTCGCCCCGGTGATGATACGTCCGAACTTTCCCGTTCTAAGAGAACAGCGCTAACATTAACAGTGCATCACAAAAATTTTCTGCCAGAAGATAATCGTCGAGAAAACTTATATGCCTTATGCACAGCTTGCCACCTCAGTTTTCATACGCGACGCAGGGGAAATGTATCGCCAGGACAATTATCTTTATTTTGAGCCAGCTTCTTAGTAAGGCGATGGATCTTTAAGAAGGCTCTGGGATATGAGTGATGAGTAAACACCTTCATCTGTGGGAAAAACTCAATGAACGGCAGCAAGCCACACTCACTGCCATTTACCGTACTGACCAGTCGGTGGAGGCAGCACAAAAAGAAGGTTGGCGATTAGGTTCAATCAGAGAGAAAGCATCCGTATGGCGTAATCTGCAATATTATTTTGAACCCACAAGCTATGAAACTTTATTGCACAAGTTGCTATCTCTTGCTGGTGTAGTTGACCAGGGATTAGGTTCAACTCTTGCTCTTTTGGAACGACACAAGTTAATTGAATGTAATTATTATGACGGCGAACTAATTTCTATCAAGCTCACCACAACTGGACGTGCTGTAGCTCGTGCTGGGTTGGGTGAATTAGCGCCTAAAAAGCCACCCAAGGGACAACTTAAACCAAGGCAATGGGAGGCACTTTGTACAGCCTATCAAGCTGGTGAATTAGGGCTAGAGAGTGGATTAACCTTTGGGGATTATGCCGGGTTTAGTTGGCAGTGGACTTGGTTGAGATTACGAGATTATCAAGGAAGTGGATTAGTAAAGGAAGTTGGCTACTGGAACAAAGACGGTAAGCACTCAACCAAGCTGGTTATTACTCAGGCTGGAATAGAGTTTTATCGACAGCAATGGTCACAATATCGCACTCTTTACCCTGATGTGAATGCGCCCAAACCTGACTGATGTTATTGAACTACTGTCTGACCTCATTCAAGTAATATTTATCGATTTGCTCCCTCATAGAGGCTAGAGCCGATTGAATATCTGGGAATGGCTGGCTTTCTTGTAGCACCATTTCTTCATGCATGGGTACATATAATTCAGCCAAGTAGCAGCCAAGGCGTAGATCAAACCACACGTCAATAATGCAGCCTTTATACCAACCTTGCGAATAGTATTTATCGACCTGTTCCTTCATATAAGCTACAGCCGATTGAATATCTGAGAATGCTTGCCTTTGTTGCATCAACATTCTGTTGCGTACCGGGGCATATAATTCAGCTAAGTAGCAACCGCGCCTGTCATCACGCCAAACATCAATACTACAGCCAAAATATTTCTCGGAGTGCTTTAAATCCTTAGAGAGTAAATCAATCATGGCGAACACCCATTTGCAATCAACTTAAAAGGATAACTTGATATTGGACTGAAAATGCCTTGTATGTTCCACAGCTACCGTCCTTGAGAACAGGGTGGGGTATTATTCGCAATTGACGACATTCGATTGAGTCATATCGTAAATTACGACATTAGATTGATTCATGTCGTCAATTGCAACAGATGATTGATTCATGTCGTCTCTGGCTTTCAAACCAATATCTCGACGAATACTTTGTAATAACTCTAGACCCGTGCGTTGAGAATTGGGGTTAGCTGACCAAATCGCGTTGACTGTAATCTCAGTACCTTGCAAGAATGCGTTTACTGCCCCCACGAAGTAATCACCATCTGAGTAGTCTAGGCGGACTAGGTAAACAAAGTTTTTGTCAGGGTAGAAGGTATTTTTTAACTCACTGGCTTTTTGATAGTCGGGGTGTTCTTCAGTCAAGTAGGTAATTTTTGGTTTGTTGGGCTGACTGAATCCCCCTGATTTAGCCCAATTGGGGTCTAACTTCTTGCGCCTTTTGGCTTCTCCCATTATCGACTCCTTTGTGCTACCGAGTGCAGAATCAAGGTTAAATCCATCTTAATTGTCCCGGAAAACAGCGATCGCTCTGGCACAGAAGAGAAAAGCAATCGCCTGCCCTCTCACAAATGTTGTGCGACCACCAACCACGATTGAGATAACACCCGCTCCCTGTAACGGTTTAAGCGATAGTAAGTTACTTCGGTTTTAGGCTACAGCCTCCGCAGCACTTGCTTGACGCAGATGCACAGGTCGGAGTACGACTGAAGGTTATTCAAAAAATTTCAGATCGCAGAACTTTGTCTGCCCAGCAAAAAAAACTTAGAGGTGCTGGATGAGGATTTAGAATCGGTTATCTCAACGCTTAGATTTTAGTTAGTATCAGCATTAAGTCAGTTCCCCTTGTCAAATTCACTAACTGTTTTTACTGAAGCTCCAAAGAGCGACCTATCAATTCAGATGATTCAGTCCATGCATATGTTATTTCGTTTGTGTCTGGATCGCGATACCAAGATTCGCTCCAAGAACTGTATCGGCTGTATAGTCGTATGACTCGTATTCCCTGTTTAAATTGTTTACAAGTAGTTGGATGAATTGAGTATCCAGCGAAAACATTCCCTGGCTGCTGTCTTGTTTCAAGAATAACTCCAGACACATCTGGTCTAATACATCGGCATTCCGGATCAGAATACAAAGGTACATTTACTCGATACACAATTCGTACTACGTTGTCTGGATTTACTTCTTCAATCGGCTCTGGACTAAAATCGTTTTCATACTCCAAAAATGGAATTTTATTAAATAATTCACTTACATTTTTTAATGTTTTTACTGCAAGAAACTCAGCATCTATTAAATGACTCAAGACTTGCAAATTATACAAACTAAGTGATGGTAACTGCTTAACTAAATCTTTTAAATCGATAATGTCTGTTTCAGCTTCAAAAGTGAAAATTTCTCTAGTATCAAATGACTGTTTATATGTTTTTTGCTTCTTTCCTAGAATAAGAATTTTCAAGTTATCGTACTGCTTATAC
>NZ_JADEXF010000755.1 GCF_015207245.1 Nostoc cf. edaphicum LEGE 07299 | reverse complement strand
CTATCCTGATGTGCAGGTAATTGTCACTTCTCGCATTATTGGCTATAAACCGCAACGATTGCTTAATGCTGAGTTTCGCCACTTTATCTTACAAGATTTAGACTCAGAACAAATTCAGGATTTTATCTACCGTTGGCATGAGTTAACTTTTACCGATGCAGTAGATAAGGTGAGAAAACGGGAACGGCTACAAAGAGGAATTGCAGCTTCCAAATCTATTGCAGAATTGGGGGGAAATCCTCTGCTGTTGACGATGATGGCAATTCTTAATCGGAATCAAGAGCTACCAAGAGATAGAGCTACACTTTACGAGCAAGCATCGCGGGTGTTGCTACATCAATGGGATGTGGAACGCGCTTTGATGGAAGATAAGAGGTTAGACCCGAAGACGATTGATTATAAAGATAAGCAAGCGATGCTGCGTCAGGTTGCTTATCTTATGCAAACTGGGGATAAAGGTTTGGCAGGGAATTTGATTAATGAAAATAATTTAGTCAAAGTTCTGACTGATTATCTCAAAACCATAGAGTTTGATAAACCCAGAGAAGTTGCGCGGGTGATGATTAATCAACTGCGGACTCGCAACTTTATGTTATGTTTTCTGGGTGCGGATTATTATGCTTTTGTACATCGGACATTTTTAGAATACTTCTGTGCTTGGGAGTTTGTCTGGCAGTTTAAAGAAACGCAAACGCTGACTATTGAGGAACTTAAAAATGAAGTTTTTGGCAAACACTGGCAAGATGAAAGTTGGCATGAAGTCTTGCTACTAATTGCGGGAATGATTGAGTCTAAATTTGTTGGTGATATTCTTGAGTACTTAATGAATCAATATGGTGACAGGGAAAAATTCATCAATCTATTTTTGGCAGCTAATTGCCTTGCAGAAGTAAGAAATCGCTCTGTGATTGTCTCAACAGCGAATGAACTACTTAACCGATTAAAAGACTTAACTAAATATAATCCCTTCTTTGATAGAGAAGAAACTAAGCTAGTTCAAGAAATTCGCACTCAAGCGGTTACAGCAGTCGCAACGGCTTGGCAAGAATCTCCCGACACCAAAGACTGGCTCAAATTGTGTGCTACAGAGGATGAACATACTGATGTGCGAAGTGCAGCAGTACAAGAATTAGCGAGGAAATTCAAAGATGATCCGTATACCCTTTCCTTCCTTCAAGAACGCGCCGCCCAAAATGAAGATTGGGAGATACGAGATGTAGCTGTGCAAGAGTTAGTGCTTGGATGGAAAGATGATCCAGATACTTTATCAATCTTTAAACAACACGCTATCAACGATGACCTTGGTGTATACCGATTAAAGGCAGTATCCGAGTTAGCAAGGTTGTGGAAAGATCACCCTGATACTTTACCTTGGATTAAAGAACGTGCTACTAAGGATAATGTTTTGTCTATTCGACATGTAGCTATACGAGAGTTGGCGCGAAAGTGGAAAAATAACAAAAGTGTGTTTGAGTTTTTGTGCAATATTGCTACTAACGATTCTTTTGAGCGTCAGTTGATACTTGAAGACAACCCTCGGCAAATAGCACTTGAGGCAATCATCGAGCAGTATCCCCAGACTTTACCACTGTTGCGCGATCGCGCCGAGAATGACCCAGATGAGCAAGTGCGGGAATTTGCTCAGAAGAAGTTAAAGCAGTTGGAAGGGTAAATGTAAGCTGAGTATATGCCAAAAAGCTTACTATTATCTATGTCACAATTGAGGAACAGACAATAAACCCAACCAATGAACAAGCACAAGCCTGTGTGCGAGTCTGCCAAATGTTATCAAACACTTACAAAGATATCCACCTGTTTCGGTTTCAAATCCAAACTAGAGATGTGTATATTTTGGCAGGCGAGAATATTGAAATTATCGTACCCCCTAGTGGACTCTGGAGGTTTTTGAATGAAACCGAACTTTGAAGCAATGACTAACAAAGAATTAAAAGTTTATATACTTGCACATCGAGATGATGATGAGGCTATTCGTGTCTTGTTTAGTCGCCGTAATCCTCCTGACTCAGAAGCAACATGGTACGGGCCAATGGTAGCTGAAGACGGTACGCCAATCGAAGAAAATATTCGCATTGCAGAAGAAGCGATTAGGCAACGTATTGAGCAAGCAAATCAAAGCAAGCAAGATTCCCAAAGTTAAGAATAAAAGAGTTGCAAAAGTATGAATAACACAGAAGTTCGTCAACAAATCAACCAATATCTAGATGGATTATCTTCAGAACGCCTAGAACTGGTTGCTGACTTTTTAGCATATCTGGCAGATAAAGAGAGTGAAGATGCTACCCAAGAGTTACTTGATATCCCTAGATTTATTGAATCCTTTGAAAGAGGTAAAAAAGATATTGCTGAAGGTCGGGTAAAAAGCTGGAGAACAATTCGGTCTGATGTATAACAAAGTTTTAGAAATGCTGATTGAATAATCTTTGGCAAACGGTGAACCTCTACCAGAGCCAAAAACACTAGTAAAGTCATTAAAAGTAACGTTGTAAATCAGTAAAATTAAATAAAAATAGGTAATCTCATGACTACATCTGTAAATACAACCAAAGTCTACGATGAAATTATAGAGTTTATTGCTGCTGGAACCACTCCCCAAAGTGTTATCGATTTCAAACTCTCGGATGCAGCCAAAGACCGTTTAGAGGATCTCGTTTACCGCGCAAAAACTGAAGGTCTTACAGGAAGTGACCAGCGAGAGTTAGATCATTTCCTGACGCTAGAGCATATTATGCTACTAGCAAAAGCAAAAGCTCGTCAGTACATCAGCGCGGAGTAAGTATTCAAAGTGTCTCGTCCATATATTAATGCAGAATTGCGGCGTTTAGTTAGCGATCGCGCCGAGCGTATTTGTGAGTACTGTCTCGTTTCTGAAGAAGATAGATCATCGGGTTGTCAAGTTGACCATATAATCGACATCAAACACGGCGGCGCTACAACAGCAGATAATCTCTGTTATGCCTGTATTTTTTGTAACCTGCAAAAAGGCACGGATCTGGGGTCAATTAATTGGCAAACTGGCGAACTTGTGCGATTTTTTAACCCACGCAGAGACTTTTGGGGTGAGCATTTTCGACTTGATGAGGCTGTAATTCAGCATCAAACAGACATCGGTGAAGTTACCGCACGTATCCTAGATTTTAACGGCGATGAAAGGATTGTAGAACGACAAGCTTTAATTGCATCTGGTCAGTATCCCTCAGCATCAGCGTTAAAAC
>NZ_JADEXF010000754.1 GCF_015207245.1 Nostoc cf. edaphicum LEGE 07299 | reverse complement strand
GGCTACAGGTGCAATTGCTGGTGCTTTATCAGGAGCATATAACGGGACAGGCGGAATTCCCGTAAATTGGCAAGTCTTGCTCTTGCAGAGGAATTCTCCAGTATGGGGGCTAACTAGCTTTTCCCAAGTGTTAGAATTGACCGATGCATTTGTGGGGGTGTGGTCAGGAGTGTATAATCTTACCTTAAACCCAAAAGAGTTAATAGAGGAGGGATGTGAGGTGGCTTTGCTTTCAGTTTACGCAGCTCCTCGCGTTATTCGGTCGCGTTAATCTTAAATTAACCAGATAAGGGGTTAAAGCTAGGCAAACTTCCGCCACAGTCGTATTAGTCTCATATACTAGAATTTTTCAGTAAACCCTTGGACTGATTCTGTAGCTAACTATTGTGGCAAATCAGCAATAAATAAGCCCCTGCCACCGACTTGTAGCCGCCGCAGATTAAACTTTCCTGATGATTGTCTTTTTTTGAACTATCAAAGTTGGCAATTGCAGGTAGAGATAATGAAAATGCATAAATTTTTGCAGTTCTTGAACCAGCAATTGACTCACTGGCGGCGACAGTACAAAACACTACGCCGTAAAGGAAAGTTAATGAGAAGTCCCAAAGGTAAAACCCATACAAGGGAACTTCTAAGGACTATGCTCAAGAATGTATTCCTGTTTTTATCAAAAACCAATGAGAAAAGCGAACGCCGAAAACAAGAAAGAGCGCTAAGGTCAAAGGCACAATCTGTCAACATTAAGAGTAGTATTTGTACAGTCGGTTTAGATTGGGCATATAAACAGCGTTACTCGGTGATTTTGGCGATCGCTGTAGTGTCCCTTACTGGCATTATTGGTCATAAATTATACAATCAAACTCAACTCAAAGTAGGACAACCTGCGCCCCAAACGATTACAGCGCCTTACACAGCTAGCATCGAAGATCAGAAAAAAACCGAAGCCGAGCGCAAAGCCGTCAGTACAAAGTCCTTACAGGTGTTGATGCTTGATGCGCGAATCAACGAAAAAATCAACGAAAATTTGCAACAGCTTCTAGATGATGGCAACGAAATTCGTGCTGTTGCTGGAGCTTTTCCTTTTTTTGCTCCTGTAGTTTTATCCATCTCTACCCAACGTTACCTCCGCTCTTGTTCTGAGTCGGAATGGCAAGCACTGCTATCGGCTGTAGAAAATAGTAAAAATCAGCAGCAGAAGGGAATTGGACAAACCACCCCAGATGCACCCAATCAGAAACGCCAGCCGCGCATCACATCCAAATCTGATTCCCAGAATCTAGAAAAGACACAGCCAGTAGATTTTTCTCAAAACACTGATTTTACTCAAGCTGTAGCAGAACTAGAATCTTACCGCCTCACAACTTCTGAGAAAAGCTTGTCCTTAGTGATTGCCGAAATTTCCCAAACACGTCAAAGATATATCCAAGCCACTGCCAAACTTTTAAAATTAGAGACTGTTAGCCCCGAAGCAATATATGAAGAATCTCTACTTTTGGATTTATCAGATGTGGAATGGGAAAAAACCCAAATGGGAATCCATCAAAGTATAGAGCGGATTCTCACCCAAGGTATTCCACAAGGACTGCCAAAAAATATCTTGCAAGATGCGGTGAGTTTACAATTACAGACCTTTGTACCAGAATCCGCTGAAACTTTGGCAAAAAACCTGTTGTTAGCTGTACTCAAGCCGAATCTGCAAAAAGATGAAGAACAAACCAGACAAAATGCTCAAAAGGCTGCGGCTGGCGTGCCACCCGTGATGGTGCAGGTACGGCGTGGTGAGGTGATTGTCAAAAAAGGAGCGCAGATTACTGCATGGAACTTTGAGGTGCTGGAGCATTATCGCCTGATTCGCCGAGAGATAAAGTGGCAGGAGTTGGTGAAGTTAGGAGGCGTGATTGCGATCGCTATTGGCATTTTTGTCTGGGTAGAACGCCATATCGATTACGAATTGCGACAACGCGATCGCCTATTAGTATTATTGCTAACTCTGAGTGTGCCAGGAGTAATCGTCATCGGATTGCCCTATACCACCTGGAGCGCCCTTGGTTTATTGTTGGGAAGCTTTTACGGCCCCACTTTGGGATTGACAGTTGTCGGCCTGCTATGGCCGATATTAGCCATTAGCTTGGATATGAGTAAGGCTGCGCTTTTAGCTGGTGTTGGGGGAGGAATATTAGGTAGTTACATTGCCCAACGATTGCGATCGCGTGAAGAGTTAGCATTATTAGGCGTTGCGATCGCTTTAACTCAAGGCGGTATTTACCTGCTTGTTAAAATCTTAATTGGTCAAGTATTTGGTTCAACCTGGTATATTGTCTTCCAAGAAGCGGGATTATTTGCTTTATCCGGCTTATGCTGGAGTGTTATCGCCTTGGGTTTGAGTCCTTATCTAGAAAAAGTTTTTGATTTAGTTACCCCAATTCGCCTAGCAGAACTGGCGAACCCTAACCGCCCTTTATTAAAACGACTTGCGACTGAAACTCCGGGAACTTTTCAACATACGCTGCTTGTAGCCACTCTTGCTGAAGCTGCTGCCAAAGAATTAGGATGCAATGTTGAACTAGTCAGGGCTGGAACACTATATCATGATATTGGTAAAATGCACGATCCTCTTGGCTTTATTGAAAATCAGATGGGGGGGCCGAATAAACACGATACAGAGATTAAAGATCCTTGGAAGAGTGCAGAAATTATTAAAAAGCACGTAACTGAAGGGTTGGTAATGGCGCGTAAACACCTTTTACCTACGGCGATTCAAGCTTTTATTCCAGAGCATCAAGGAACGATGCTGATTGCTTATTTCCATCATCAAGCCCAGCAAATGGCTCAGTCAGATCCAAGTTTAAATGTAGACGACGCAGATTTCCGCTACGATGGGCCAATTCCCCAGTCACGGGAAACCGGAATTGTCATGTTAGCAGATTCTTGTGAAGCAGCGCTGCGATCGTTGCAAGCATCGGCTAAACCTGTGGGAGAGAAGCGATCGGTTAAAGATGTCTCCACTGAACAAGCTTTAGCAATGCTGAATAATATTCTACGTGCCAAGTGGCAAGACAATCAACTCGTTGATTCAGGACTAAAACGGGAAGAGATGTCACAAATTGCCCAGATATTTGTGGATGTTTGGCAGCAATTTCATCACAAACGGATTGCTTATCCGAAGTTGAAGGCTAGTAGCACTGGGCGGAATTTATAATTTCGCTAAGGATGCGAACACTCCCATTAAAAAGT
>NZ_JADEXF010000753.1 GCF_015207245.1 Nostoc cf. edaphicum LEGE 07299 | reverse complement strand
AATTAAAGGTGGCAGTTTAGATAATGCACTCGTTTGTGGGCCAGAAGGCTGGCTAAATCCACCGTTGAGATTTGCAAATGAGCCAGTCCGTCATAAAATTTTGGATTTAGTAGGAGATTTGAGTTTACTAGGAACTTTTCCTCGTGCTCATTTTTTAGCGTATAAAGCCAGCCATAATTTACACATTCAACTGGCTCAGAAAATTTTAGATTTGATCTAAAGTTTGCATCCAAGATTATTAAGGCTTTGGATATACGCCTGCCTACTCAACTTTTAGATAAAAAATCAACTACACGGCCAATGTCAATCCTCACTGAAGTGAATACCATCGATACGACTACACCTACATCTACCGAACCACAGGGTATAAATGAGATTACAATCAGTTCTGAGATTAAAACAACTTTCACATCTGAAGAAATTCAGAAATTGCTACCCCATCGCTACCCATTCTTACTTGTAGACAAAATAATTGACTACGTTCCAGGTAAAAAAGCTGTTGGGGTTAAAAATGTCACTATCAACGAACCCCATTTTCAAGGACATTTCCCTGAACGTCCACTGATGCCAGGGGTGCTGATTGTTGAAGCAATGGCACAAGTTGGAGGCATTGTCCTAACTCAAATGTCTTCGGTAGAAGGCGGGCTGTTCGTCTTCGCTGGTATCGATAAAGTTCGCTTTCGTCGCCAGGTTGTGCCGGGGGATCAACTAGTAATGACGGTGGAACTGTTATGGGTAAAACAACGTCGTTTCGGTAAGATGCAAGGTCGTGCCGAAGTTGATGGTCAACTTGCTTGTGAAGGGGAATTAATGTTCTCTTTAGTTAGCTAAAAGTTTGCTTTCGTGGTATGGGTATAGCCGTGAAATGCCCCTACTGAATCCTGAAACAGGATAACAGTTAAAAAATCCACAATAGCATCTGAATAATTTCTTGATTTTCGCCGCCCTCTCTAAGAGACGCACTCACAAACACACTTAACTTGCTTTGCCCGACACTTTCGTTCACTGAAATATTTCACACTCAACAACGCCAGTCGCCTCAATGGGGCGGTAGTCGGTATAACTCTCTTAACCAGAGTAACGCGCTGCCTCAAAAAACCCGCCTGGCGCTGGATTATTAAGACAGTTCTGGAGATTCACCCTTGAAAACGCTAATTCATCCAACTGCTGTAATTCATCCGAAATCGGAACTCCACCATACAGTGCAAGTCGGTGCCTATGCTGTGATTGGAGCGCATGTTAAAGTGGGCCCTGAAACAATAATCGGCGCTCATGCAGTGCTAGAGGGGCCTTGTGAAATTGGGGCGCAAAATCAGATTTTTACAGGTGCAGCCATCGGCATGGAACCCCAGGATCTGAAGTTTGTAGGAGAACCAACCTGGGTCAAAATTGGTGATAACAACTTAATTCGTGAGTACGTTACCATTAACCGTGCTACCGGTGCTGGTGAAGCGACGGTAATTGGTGACGGTAATCTGTTGATGGCTTATGTCCATGTGGCTCATAACTGCGTCATTGAAGACCAAGTAGTGATTGCTAACTCTGTGGCGTTGGCGGGTCATGTCCATATAGAATCACGCGCTAGGCTAAGTGGGGTTTTAGGTGTCCACCAATTTGTGCATATTGGTAGACAAGCAATGGTGGGAGGTATGGCACGTATTGATCGGGATGTGGCCCCATATATGCTGGTGGAGGGAAATCCAGCACGGGTGCGAACCCTCAATCTTGTCGGACTCAAACGGTCTGGTATGGACTCAGCAGATTTACAAATGCTGAAAAAAGCCTTCCGCATTCTCTACCGTTCTGATTTGTCTTTTAAGGATGCTTTGGAACAGTTGGAATTGTTAGGAGATAGCGAAGAATTGCAGCATCTGCGACGCTTCCTCCTACTTTCTCAGATGCCTGGAAGACGTGGCTTAATTCCCAGTAAAGGGAAAAAAGGCGCAAGTGATGAATCGTGAGTTAGGAGTTAGGAGTTAGGAGTTATGAGTTATGAGTTGATAAATTAAATTTTTTAACTCTTCACTCCTCATTCCTAACTCTTCACTTTTAATTCCTCACTTTTAATTCCTAACTCCTAACTTTAATTATCAAATGCGGATATTTATCAGCACTGGCGAAGTATCTGGCGATTTACAAGGATCGCTACTAATTTCAGCGCTGAAGCGTCAAGCTGTGGCGATTAGGTTGGAATTAGAGATTGTGGCGCTGGGTGGCGAAAAAATGGTAGAGGCTGGGGCAATTCTGTTGGGAAATACCAGTAGTATTGGCTCAATGGGCATTCTAGAAGGGCTACCTTATGTTTTACCGACTCTTCAGGTGCAACGTCAGGCGATCGCCTCCCTAAAACAAAATCCACCGGATTTAGTAGTGCTGATCGATTATATGACTCCCAATCTGGAAATTGGGACTTATATGAAACAGCATCTGCCAGATGTACCTGTGGTGTATTACATTGCTCCCCAAGAGTGGGCTTGGTCAATAAGTTTGCGTAGAACTAACCGGATTGTTGGTTTTACAGATAAGCTGTTGGCAATCTTCCCACAAGAAGCCCGTTACTTTCGCGAGAAAGGCGCAAAGGTTAGTTGGGTGGGACATCCTTTGGTTGACCGAATGCAAGATGCTCCTAGTAGGGAAGTAGCTCGTGCAACACTGGGGATTGCTCCAGAAGAAATTGCGATCGCACTCCTCCCCGCCTCTCGCCGTCAAGAACTAAAATATCTTTTACCAGCAATTTTTCAAGCTGCCCAAACTATTCAAGCTAAATTACCTGAAGTTCGTTTCTGGATTCCCCTATCGCTAGAAGTCTATAGACAGCCAATTGAGGCGGCTATTAAGCGTTACGGTTTACGGGCGACAGTCATATCAGGTCAACAAATGGAAGTTTTTGCCGCTGCTGATTTAGCCATTAGCAAATCTGGTACTGTCAATCTAGAACTGGCTCTGTTAAATGTGCCGCAGGTTGTAGTTTATCGCCTCAGCCGTCTGACTGCGTGGATCGCTCGGAAAATTCTTAAAGGTTCTATAACCTTCGCATCGCCACCTAATTTAGTAGTGATGAAGTCGATTGTGCCAGAATTTTTACAAGAGCAAGCCACAGCAGAAAATATTACCCAAGCAGCGATGGAACTGCTACTCAATCCCAGTCGCAGAGAGCAAACTTTGCTAGATTATGAAGAAATGCGGCAAAGTTTAGGAGAAGTTGGGGTTTGCGATCGCGCTGCTCAAGAAATTTTG
>NZ_JADEXF010000752.1 GCF_015207245.1 Nostoc cf. edaphicum LEGE 07299 | reverse complement strand
ACTGTCAGATAAAATAACAGACAGTCAAGTTATAATAGGAAAATAGACTTTTTCGCCTCTGCCAAGGGTTCTAACTTTTATAGCAGGTCAGTAAATCGGGAATCACTTTGGAGAATTTTAAGGATCTGCTTGATTTCCTGGGTACGTTCTTTTTTGACAACGAGGGTGACATTGCGATCGCGCACAATCACCACATCCTCTAAACCAATAGTAACAACTACATCTTCTGGATTTGAGGCGTAAATAATCGCCCCTTGCGTATCTAAACCTACGTGAGTAGCGAGTTCCACGTTTGGAGTATCTTCCGTTTTCAGTAAACGTTCGATCGCATTCCAATCTCCTAAATCATCCCAACCAAAATCAACTGGCAAAACGTATGCTAGAGTTGTCTTTTCCATTAACGCATAGTCTATACTCTTCTTAGGCAACTGGGGATAGATATCAGGGCCATGTTGTTCTAAAGGTTCGATAATTTCTGGAGCATGGGTATGTAGTTCCTTGAGAACAACCCCTGCCCGAAAAACGAACATTCCACTATTCCAGCTAAAACGTCCCGTAGATAAAAAAGTCTCTGCCGTTTCTCGGTCGGGCTTTTCAGTAAAGCGGTTCACGTGATAAGTTGGCAACTCATTAAAGCTACCTATTTTTTCACCTTGTTCAATGTAGCCGTAACCGGTTGATGGAAAAGTAGGCTTGATCCCCAGTGTAACGATCGCTGCTGTGCTTGTTGCCAGTTGCGTAGCTGCATTTAATGTGTGTGCAAACGCCTCTTGGTCAGCAATCCAGTGGTCAGCAGGGAAAAAGCCAATCACAGCGTCTTCACCATAGCGCTGTTTGATTTCTAAACTTGTCCAAGCAACGGCTGCGGCAGTGTCTCTTCCTTCCGACTCAATCAGTAAGTTTTCAACTGGTAGATCGGGTAGTTGTTGTCTTACGCCTTCAGCTATCTGACTAGAAGTGATAACCCACAAGGAATCCCACCCGCGACCGAGTTCAATCAATCGATCGGCGGTTGCTTGTAATAAACTTCTAGAGCTACCATCAAGACTTAAAAATTGCTTGGGTCGGTCTTTGCGGCTTAAGGGCCAAAAACGTTCACCTTTACCACCAGCTAGGATTACGGGGAACAATAAAGTATTCATGTTGTCATACACGCCTACCGAAGAACATTACAAGTTTACAGTGAGCTTTTCCACTGGCAATATTTGTAGCTTGGATTAACATACTTTTAGGGAGTGGTTGAGTGGGGAGATAATTGTGATAAAACAAGTCGAATGGTCGGAAAATCCGGTTACGTCTGGGCAAGTAGTAGAGTTTGAAAGTGACGTGCGATCGTCGCAACTTCAACGGATAGAAAATCAAGTAGCGCCAGCACCAATAGCTGACTCAGAGGAAGAGCAGGTCGAACTAAACCAGCCAGCGAATCCGAACCGTAGCGTCATCGAATCTGTGGGCGCGTTTCCCAATCAGCTTTCTGAGAGACTGGGCTTAACCATGCCTCGATGGCTGTTATGGTTTATGACGGTTGTCATTGGCATCATCTTATCTGGGCTGCTGGTGTCAACATTAGCGCTATGGACTCCTTTATGGAGCAATCTAGATCGAACAGATGAAGATTTAGGAACTACTACTAAAGACGAAGTAAAAATCCCATTACCAGGGGAGTTATGGGGCAAACTCTCCCAGTACAAGCTTTCACGTCCGATGAATATTTTAATCATGGGGATTGAACCAGTCAGCGGTACTGTTGATGGCTCACCAGAAAGCTTTGCCGGGAAAAGCGACTCTATGCTACTGGTACGACTGAACCCTAGCGAAAAATCTGTAAGGGTGCTTTCCATTCCCAGAGATACAATGATCGCCATCCCCGAAAAGGGAGAAAAGGGATTAACTAAGGTATCTGATGCCAATGCCAAAGGCGGCCCAGTCTTGGCTGCACGGGTAGTTAGCCGTACCTTAAATAACGCCCCAATCGATCGTTACATCCGTATTTCTACCAGCGGGTTACGGCAGTTAGTCGATCAGTTAGGCGGAGTAGAAGTCTTTGTTCCCCAATCAATGGAATATAAAGACTCCAGCAGTCGGCTGTCGATTAATCTAGTCAGTGGCTGGCAAACTCTCAATGGCGAACAAGCAGAACAGTTTGCCCGATTCCGCGAACCAGGTTTGGGAGATTTGCCAAGAGTGCAGCGTCAGCAAGCACTAACAGCAGCCCTGCTGCAACGCTTAAATAGTCCCACCATCTTACCCAGGTTGCCTCAATTAACTCGCCTAATGCGAAAATATTTTGATACCAACCTGAAGATGGAAGAAATGATGGCGTTGGTTAATTTCGGACTTAACCTAGACCGAGATAATTTCCAAATGACTGTGTTGCCTGGTACCTTTAGCCGCTTTAGCAAAGACCCTGATAGCTATTGGCTAAATATGACTGGACAACAGAGCCTGTTGAATGATTATGTTGGGGTAAATGTACCTGGTTTAAAACCAGATATGCGTCAGGTTCCTAACCTCAAAATTGCTATTCAAAATGCTTCAAATCAACCTCAGCTAACTGAAAAAGTTATTGCTTATCTTAAACAGAAAGGCTTTAATAATATTTACAAAGTGCCTGATTGGCCAGATACCCAACGTCAAACTCAGATTATTGTCCAAAAAGGCAACCGACGAGTTGGGGTTGATTTGCAAAAAGTCTTAGGCTTGGGTCAAATCGAGGTGTCTGCCATTGGTGATTTAGAATCCGATCTGACAATACGCATTGGGAAAGATTGGAAATAGCTAAGAGTCATTAGTCATTAGTCATTAGTCATTAGTCATTGGTCATTGGTCATTAGTCATTAGTTAAATGACAAAGAACAAAGAACAAAGGACTAATGACAAAGGACAAATGACAAAGGACAAATAATAAAGTTATGAAAAAGATTTTACTGCGCTTTTTGGGTTTGATTGTAATTTTGCTACTAGCCTTTGGGTGGATAATACTTAATCCCAAACCGGCTTTTGCTCAGATAAACACAATCAATTACAACAACATAAATTTAGAAAATCGTGACTTTTCTCATGCTGATTTGGCAGGGGTAACTTTTGTTGCAGCAGAAATGCGGGGGACAAATTTTCAAGGAGCGAATTTAACCAACGCAATTCTGACTAAAGGAGTTTTATTAAAGGCAAATTTGGAAGATGCGAACTTGAGCGGTGCTTTAGTCGATCGCGCCACTATGGATGGTGCTAACCTGAAAAA
>NZ_JADEXF010000751.1 GCF_015207245.1 Nostoc cf. edaphicum LEGE 07299 | reverse complement strand
ACACCAAAGTTTACCTTACCTCCACGAGAAACAAAACCGTTATCACCAGAGCCAGGTTTGCCTTCATCAGCAGTGGTGATTCCTGATGAAGCAGTATTTACAGCGCCGATTAAAAGGCGGATTGGTGGTACGCCAATTGTGGAAGTCACCTTCAATGGTCAGCAACAATTTGAGATGATTGTGGATACGGGAGCAAGTGGCACTGTCATCACCCAAGAGATGGCTAATGCTTTGGGAGTCGTGACGGTGGGAAAAGCTAAGGCAAACACCGCGAGTTCCAGAGCGGTAGAATTTCCTGTGGGCTATGTTAATTCGATGGCAGTTGGCGGGGTAATGGTAAATAAAATACCAGTAGCGATCGCAGGTACGGAACTAGAAACTGGACTTTTAGGACATGACTTTTTTGGTAATTATGATGTCACCATTAAGCGTAATGTCGTGGAGTTTCGCCCGCAATTGCGATCGCAAATCAATTCCCCAGAAACTCAACCAACTGCTCCAACTTCGTCCAAGCAGCCCCACTTTGTAGGATATCCTTAGCGATTTTAATTCCTTGGGCGTGATCGAGGAAGGCGATCGTACCCGCGACTTGCAGCGCCAACGACGCATTTAAGGCAACTGCGTCCTGTTGCGCCTGAGTTCCCTTACCTTGGAGTACAGCCTTAAGAATCTCCGCGTTCTCTTGGACATCTCCACCCCGAAGCATACCTATAGGAGCAGGCGTTAAATCCAAATCTAGGGGATTAATAGTAGTTAACTGTACTTCTCCATCTAATAAAACCGCTAAGTCAGTTTCATCTCCTAACCCAGCCTCATCAAGTTTTTCTCGCCCGTGTAGCACAATCGCCTTTTCCTTACCCAAATTCTGTAAAGCTTCGGCAACAGTTGCCAAAAGCTTGGGAGTAAATAAGCCTACTACCTGCCCAGTTGGACGCAAAGGATTTACTAACGGCCCAAGTAAATTAAATACTGTTCGTACTCTGAGAGTCCGCCGTAATTGAGCAACTGCTTTGAGTGCTGGATGCCAACCAGCGGCAAACAAGAAAGTGATCCCGACTTCTTGTAGTGCGGCTTGTACTTTTTCGCTGGATGCACTCAAGTTTACACCCAAGGCTTCCAATACATCTGCACTTCCTGTGAGACTTGAAGCTGAACGATTGCCGTGTTTGGCAACGGGTACGCCAGATGCAGCAGCAACAAAAGCAACTGCTGTAGAAATATTAAAGGTTGATGACCCATCTCCACCAGTGCCACAGGTATCTATTACAGTGCTGAGTGGTGGTAAGTGCTGAGGGCTGAGTGGCGAACATTGAGATTGTAATACTTCAGCCATACCAGTCAACTCGTCGGCAGAAATGCCTTTAAAGTTCAGTGCTGTTAAAATAGCCCCTGACAACTCTGGGGGAACCGCTTCACTGAGCCAACCTTGCATCAATTCAGCAGATTGAGTCCGAGACAATGATTGCCCATCTATTAATTGTTGCAACAGAATATACCAGCTAGCAGAGGATTCTTGAGCAGAGATTGGGGAAGTTGCCATAGCCAAGGTTTTTGTAGGTATGGGAGCTATCCTACCGAAAAATGAGAAAGTAGCAGCCAAGTTGGGAAACTAAAATCCCAACTTTTTGCTGTTCTTAGGAGTTGACATTTAAGCAATTACTTATGTATTCTATAATTAAGCATTTGCTTAAATATATGGTTAATAGGAATGAGTAGACCTGCTGCCAGTGCCGATGTTTTTGTGGCGATCGCAGATCCCACACGCAGGGCGCTACTGGATCTGTTACGTAGTGGTGAGCAACCAGTCAAAGAACTAGCCCAGCCATTTGCCATGAGCTTGCCAGCGATTTCTCAGCACTTACAGATTCTTTGCGAAGCAGGCTTAGTACAAATGCGAAAAGCAGGGCGACAGCGTTTCTATCGGCTAAACCCGGAGCCATTGAAACATATATCTGAATGGATTGCTCATTACGAGCAGTTTTGGCAAGAAAAACTCGATGCCCTTGGCAATTATTTGGAGGAAAATTGATGCTCCGATTGAATATGGAAGTGTTCTATCCCTATCCTCCCCAACGGGTTTGGCAGGTACTCACTAACCGTCAGGCATTGGCAGTATGGCTAATGGAAAACGACTTTGAGCCGCGTTTGGGACACAAATTCCGATTTGTGCATTCGACACTGCCAGGGCTGGAGGGAGACATAGACTGTCAGGTAATTGAACTTGATGAGCCAAGACGATTGGCATTCACTTGGCAAGACAGTATGATGTGCCAGCCTTCAGTTGTTACCTGGACAATCCAACCCGTAGTTGGGGGTACAAAACTTCTACTTGAACATAAAGATTTGATTCAAAAAGCCATCAAGCTAAATGAACCAATGGAAATTTCCCAACCGTGGCAAGGCAAATTTATGCATGAGTCCAAGGCAGGGATGCAGACAGTAATACCAAATAATCGCAACTCTGTATTCTCATCAATACCCGTTGGTAGATATGAGGTATTAGATAGTATCGTTCTTAGTTATTTTCTCAATGGTGGATGGAACTATAGTTTGCATGAAAAACTACCGCAAATCTTAGTCAAAGATTCCAGTAGTTAAAGTGTAAATTCACATATTGCACACCAATAATTACATTTAAATTTAAAGCTTGGCAACATTATCATTTGTACTTAGACGAGTATTAGCCAAGCCACATTAAATTGAGCTTTTGGAAAATTAAATATGAATAAACAGACTTTTGTTGACACAGAAGCTGAAACATGGTTTGAGTTTCAGCCTGTTCCAGGTACGAAATTATTGCCATTAGCTGAACCAGTGCCAAAAGGTTCAATTCATAGACTAAAAATGATTGCTGGCACAGTAATTCCAGTTCACTACCATCCTTGTGGTGAATATGTTTATGTCCTAAATGGAACGATTGAAACTGCTGAACGTGAATGTAAAGCAGGAACATTTTGGTTTACGCCTGCTTATACCCAGAATGGCCCTCACAAAGCAATTACGTCCGTTGAGCTTATTACAATTCGTCTTGGTGAGATGGGAATCTTTGAGGAGTTATAAAAAACCTAATTTTCTCAAAAAATTAGCTTAACAGTTTATTCCAAGCATAGTTCATTTAGTTAAGACCTGTTCTTTTTTGGAGATATTAAATATGAATCATCAGACTCAACTAAGTATCCCAATGATTATTCAACAATCAGAAAGGGGGGAACGAGCATTAGACATTTATTCAAGCTTACTTGCAG
>NZ_JADEXF010000750.1 GCF_015207245.1 Nostoc cf. edaphicum LEGE 07299 | reverse complement strand
GTGATAATATAATGAACCCTTTTCAACTCAACAAATATAGCGAGCAAGAAGCAAGCGAGAAACAACAAAAAAGATTTCCAGGATGGTTTGCTTTAGATTTTGGTACATCGAATTCCACAGTCACACTTTTCGATCCAATTGAAGTACCGATCGCAGAAATTTTACCCAAAGAACAGGAAATGCGGTTGCGCGATCGCTTATCGCAATGGCTCAGTTCTTCCGCCTCCGTAGCTTTACCGGATGTCAGCGCTGATGATTGGGCAAAGTTTATCACAGAGATTAGCAAAAATTTGGAGATAGAACCTAGCCGATTGAGTGAAGTATTTGAAAGTGATAATAAAGAGCGATTTTTGGAAGCAATTCGCCAAATTGAACTTTCTTTAGGAAACAGCGAGAGATTCCGCCGTGCTATCAGCAAAAAACTTTACCAAATCTATCATGAGGTGTTCCGCGTCCCTACCCTAGAGTCGCAAAATCTGATCCCAGTTGTGCTGGATATCGATCGCCGTGATACTGAAATTCCCAGCGAGTCGGAAATTTCGCACTTAGGGGACTTAAAACTGCGGATGGGAAGGGAAGCTAGAGATAACCGAAAGAAAGCGATCGCTCAAGGTACAAGCGGTTCTTTAAAGGAAATTATCAGCAGGTTTCACCATTCACCCAAACGCTATTTTGGCCAGGAGCGATCATTTTCAGTTATTTTGGATGGTGAAGAAGAAACAATTACCGCTAACCAGTTAATACAATCTGCTTGGGCGCATTTAATCGAGTTAACTGAAGACTACCGCCAACACGCACGGCGCAGATTTTCTGAAGGAGATTTTTTAACAGCAGTTGTCACCTACCCAACAGTCGCACCACCAGTAGTTCGTAAAGAAGTTAAAGAACTGGTTGAGCAGTTGGGAATCGATGATGTGCAAACTGCTTATGATGAAGCCGTTTCTGTAGCGATATTCTTTTTATGGCGAGAATTTGGTGGTAATCTCAACATTGGCATTGAGTCATTCAAAACCCGTTGTCGCCAAGCAGGAAATAAATGGTCACAAAATGTCCTCGTCTTAGATATCGGCGGGGGAACCACAGATTTAGCTTTAATCGAACTGACTTTAGAAGATAAAACCCCAGCTTTTGCTGATTATGAAGACCGGGGTTTAGGAGGACGTTACTATAAGCTTACCCCTAAACTATTAGGTTCATCCGGTCATTTACAGCTAGGCGGTGAGTTAATTACACTGCGAATTTTCAGATTATTAAAAGTTGCGATCGCAGACTTTTTATTGACAGCAGTCACAACAGGCGATCTAGAAAATGAAAAGCTAGAAGATTTAATTAACTCCGAGTTAAACGAGCGCTTCTTAGAACAAGGCAAATTCAAAACTGGCAGTCTTTTAAAATGTCTGGATAGAGAAAATCCAGAAGGTGATATTTCTTACAAAGATGCTCTTGACACTGCCGATAAAGTATTGCCCACCCGTTGGCAACAAGCACCTCAACGTCTGCAATCCTTTTATATTCTCTGGGATTATGCAGAAGCCGCCAAACTTAAACTTGGGCAAAAGCCACCAGCAGAGGATTCTCTATTAACCTTCACACTTTCTGAGCAGCAAATTTCCGAATTGCTTACCCAAAGCGCCATTAAATTGCAAGTCAAAGATCCAAATAACATCTGCGTCACTTTAGATAACCAGCAATTTGAACGATCTGCGGCTTCAGGAATTAAAGAAGCTATTGGAATTGCCAAAGGATTAATGGAAAGTCGTTTGCGTCCCGACGATCTCACCAAAGATTCTTGTAATTCCCAAAAAGTTGATTGGTTAATTTTGTCTGGCAAAACTTGTAATTTAGACATAGTACAGCGCCAAATTTATCAAGAATTTAGTAAGTCTCCATATTTTGTCTGGAATCCAGAACGAATTACCTTTGTGCTGGAATTTACCAAGCTAGCCACCTCCGCCGGGGCTTGTTATGCTGAAAAATTACGAAGATTGAGATTTGATCCAGAAGAGTCTAAAAGCTTGTTGCGTAAGGGAGCCAACCAGCTAGAAATTGATGTTAAAAACCTGTTTTATTATTTACCCTGCAACTTCAAACGCAAAACCCAAAGCAACGATTTACTAACTATATTCAAAGCCGGACAAGAACTCTATCAACTCGCACCTTGGGAAACTGTCGCCAAAGTCCGTACTCATTGGCAAGGCATACAATTAACTAATATTATCTACCGTCAAGATTACGAAGAGGGAGATTTACGACTATGGGGAAGCTTTGACGGCAAAAACCTCATGAATCAACTGGAGATGCCAGAAGCAGAGTTTCTGAAAAAAATCAAAGTCCAGTTTGAGATTGACCAAACCCTCGAATTTAACGTATTGCTTTGTCAAGGAAATCCCCATTATTTGATTGATATTTCTGGTATTGATTTAGAATCGGTAGTTTCAGAAACTTCAGCGCTATTTGCTGATGGTAAATTGAATTGGAATATTGCTGTAGAAGGCTTCAATAAAGACTTGAATGATGGTGATATTGCTGTCAATGTGATTGAGTCAGCAACCGTCGATCAACCAGATGCCTATCATCTTGTATTTGAAGTCGGAAATGATGGTAGTAAAACATTTCACAAATTTCATTATTTGCGGGATGGAGTGACGCAACCAGGAATTGGGTTAATTAGTAATCCCTTACCTCCATTCCCACAAACTGGGCAACACACCTTCTATGTTTATCAAACAGATGCCGAAACCAACAGCAAAAAATGGATAAGAATTGGCGCACTCAGCAAACCAGATGTAACAACAGATTACCCTTGCCAATATCGTGTAACTCTCGACGATCGAGGTATTCTAAGAATGCACGCCGGTGAAGTACCTTACTGGACATCACAAAATCAAGAATGCCTGAAAGAAGAAGGATGTGTGTATCGTGCTGAATTAGAATTGCAACCTAATGAAGTTGATAAAGAACGCGATCCCTTTTGCGGCATACATTAAACCTCTGCGTTCCTCTGCGCTAACCTTCTCTACGAGACGCTTTGCGAATGCGTTCCTCTGCGTTGAAAAAAATTAATATTTTTAAACGCATAGGCGCTTCTCTACGAGACGCTACGCGAACGCCTTCCCGCAGGGTAGGGGCGCGGAGTAAACGCAAAGGGGCGCAGAGGTTTGCCAAGTTTTATTCGCTACGAAAATATTTGGAGGTGAGATTCATGCAGCACTTGCGTCAATTATTAGAGATAGAAAACTCGGAGTT
>NZ_JADEXF010000749.1 GCF_015207245.1 Nostoc cf. edaphicum LEGE 07299 | reverse complement strand
ATCATAAAATTCCCCCACCAACTGACAGGGGTTAGCATTTTTGCCCTGTAAATTAGCAACTGCTTGGCGATACATTTGAATGAGAACAAAAATCGGTTTTTTCTTAAACTGCTGAACTGCCTCTGCGTAAATAGTTAAACATTCATCCAATTCAGCCAGATTTTGACCAGTAAAATAGCAATGCATAGAGCATGTATTGGCACAAAATGAAGCATATTCGGTATCACCCGTATCGCGCCCAACTTGAAATGCTGCATCCAGTGAAGGAATAGTATTTTGGAGTGGTTCTTGCCAGTGGCGGACAAAGGAATTAACTACAAATAAAGTTCTCGCTTGCAGGTGCTTGGCATTGAAGCGGTCTAGCACTTTCAAGGCTAATTCACCAAATTTATATCCCCCTTGCAGATCCCCAACAACGCCACAGAGAATCAAGCCATAGGTAGCATAAGCAAAAGCTGATTCCGCCGCATTGCCGTATTTGGCGGATATTTCTACCTGTTTAAAGACCGTCAAAGGAAAAACGTTCGGGGCTGCTAGGTAGGTTGCGGAGGCGATACTCGCAAGGATGCGAATTGCCGCTAATTTCGTGGGATGGGTGAGTTTTGGCAAGTCGGCTAAGGTGTGTACCTGCTTACCTAGCAAAGCAAATTTAGTTTTTAACAATCCCAGCATAATTTGCGGTTGACCGGGGTTGCTAGCCAAGGGAATGCCCAGCAGTTGCAGAACTTGCAGACCGAGTTTAGAAGCTGCTAAGAGTTGATCGCGGGCGATCGCAGCTTGGATTTTGATCGCATAAACCTGCACTTGATCGACTGTGCTACGGGTCTTTTCCAGTACTTCATCTGTGAGTGCATCCATGCGTTCAAAGTCCCCACCCAGATAAGCAGCTTCGGCGGCGGCGGTGTGCAATGCCAAAGCTAGCTGATACTGTTGCCGCCAACAGTTAGCTGCTAGGCTGTTAATCCCCATTGTCAGATAATCTAAGGCTGGCTGATAGGCTGCTGAGGCTTTGGCTTTGTTACCTGCTGTTAAATTTAACTGAGCTAGTTTTTGGCGCTGTTGAGGGTCTGTAATCAGGTTGATGCCGAAATTCAGTTGGTTAACAATGTCAAAAATTTTCTCTTCTTGCTTTTGGGGAGTAATGCCTTGTAATAATAGTTGCCCAATCTGCAAGTGTACTGCCTGTTTTTGGTCAGTAGAAATCAGTGAATAGGCTGCTTGCTGGACGCGATCGTGCAGAAATTTGTAGACTACATCCAAATTTGTCAACGCTGTTACTTCTAGGTCGGCAACTTGCAAGAGTTGGTAGTCATTACCTTGGGGTAAAATTAGTCCTGTTTGCACGGCTTCCCAGAGTTGGGCGGCTACATCTACAAGAGATTTTGAGCTAGCGATCGCTAAGGTATGCAAATCAAAGGAATTACCAATACAAGCTGCTAATTTTAAAGCTTCCTGGGTAGCTACTGGCAGCTTTTGAATTTTCAGCGCCATCAACTCAACTACGTTATCAGTAATCTGGGCTGCCTGGATTTTTGTCAGTTGCCACTGCCATTGTCGCTGGGTGAAATTAAACTGGAGTAATTCTTCTGTATACAGCGACTTCAGAAATTCATTCATGAAGAAGGGATTACCATTAGTCTTCTGCTGAAGCAGTTCTGCTAAAGGAGTAATTTCTGCTAAATCGGCATTGTTGAGGGTATCGCTGAGGAGTTGTTGAATTTGGGGCAATGCTAAAGGCGTTAAGGTGAGTTCGTGAATAGCCACTCCTGCTTGTTCTAAGGATGCGATCGTTGTCCGCAGGGGATGGCTTTTATCTACTTCATTATCACGATAAGCACCAATCAACAACAGATATTGACTGTCTGCTTGACTCATTAACAACTGAATCAGCTGGAGTGATGCACTATCCGCCCATTGCAGGTCATCCAAAAACATTACTAAAGGATGTTCCTTTTGGGTAAAGACCTTAATGAAGTTTTGCAAGACCAAATTAAACCGAGTTTGCGCTTCCTTGGGCGATAGTTCTATAACAGGTGGCTGCTGACCAATAATTAGTTCTACCTCTGCAATCACTTCGATAATCACCTGGCCATTGACACCAAGAGCATCTAATAATTTTTTGCGCCAAGTGGTAATTTCGGCTTCACTTGTAGTTAATAGTTGGCGAATTAAAGCTTGAAAGGCTTGAATTAAAGAACTGTAGGGAATGTTGCGTTGAAACTGGTCAAACTTCCCAGAGATAAAATATCCCCGTTGCTGGGTAATCGGTTTATAAATTTCTTGAACTAGGGCTGATTTGCCAATTCCAGAATAACCTGCAATCAGCATCACTTCGCTTTGACCGTGACTTGCTCGCTCAAAAGCTGCCAGCAAATTTGCCACTTCCGCCTCGCGTCCGTACAGTTTTTGAGGAATTTGAAATCTACCGGAGCGATCGCGCTGTGCTAGTTCAAATAAGGGAATTTGCCCTGTAGTGTTCAACGTCTCCAGGCATTGCTGTAAATCCGCCTGCAATCCAAAAGCACTTTGATAACGCGCTTCGGCAGTCTTTTCCAGCAACTTCATCACAATTTGTGAAAGCGCTGGCGGAATCAGGGGATTAATTCGATCGGGCGGAATCGGTTGTTTGGCAATATGACTGTGAACCAGTTCTACAGGATCGTCGCTAATAAAAGGTAAATGCTGGGTTAACAGTTCGTAAAAAGTGACTCCCAAAGAGTAAAAATCGGTGCGATAATCAATCGAGCGATTCATCCGTCCTGTTTGTTCGGGAGAAATATAAGCGAGAGTCCCTTCTAAAACATTTAGATTTCGCAACGTGGGATTTTCCCGCGACAGCAAAGTAGCAATGCCAAAGTCAATAATTTTCGTTTGTTTAGTCGTGGGATTGAGAAGAATATTGGCAGGATTAATGTCTTTATGAATAATCTGTTGCTGATGAATTTCTTCTAAAGCTGCCGCTACTTGCATAGCCAATTGCAAAAAATTCTCTAGCGGTAGAGGCGATTGATTAAGTAACTCACGCAGAGGTTGTCCACCAAAATCCTCTAAAACTAAGACTAAGGTGTTTTGATACTTTTTCAAGTCGTAGGCTTGGATAATTCCCGGCGCTTGAAAACGGCGCGTGAGATCGTATTCAAGTTTAAACCGAGCGATCGCTTCTGGGGATGGGTATTCTTGCCACAGAACTTTCAGTACTACTGGTTGTCGATCTAACTCTCGATATCCCCGATAAACCTGAGAATTGGGGCT
>NZ_JADEXF010000748.1 GCF_015207245.1 Nostoc cf. edaphicum LEGE 07299 | reverse complement strand
CACCAGAATTCTAGTCCACCCACAACTTCTACCGAACCACCGCAGCAAAATTCTAGTCCACCAACAACTTCTACCGAACCAAAAACGACGGATGCAGTTTTGGAAAGTATTGATACGGACTATCGCTATGACACAGACAACTTTGGCCAAACAAATTTTTTCCTCGAACCAACGATTAAATTTCGATTGGGTTAACTTTAGAATTAGTATCTGTGCGATGGCGTTGAATTGGGACTTTCAATCCCTCCACTGAGGCAGTTTGATATTCACCCCCAACAGCAGAACGATCAAGATTAAACCCCCATAATTGAAAAGCACGAGCGGCATATTCCTCATAACCCAAGCGGGTTTCGGGGTTAACGCGGGTGAAATATCGCCCATCTTGTTCTTTGGTAACGGTGGCACTGGAGAGAATACCTTCGCGCACCACACGCAAGTATGACCAATCCAGGACAATTTTATCTACGGCAGCCGTGTATTCTGGATGACAGCTTTTTAAGTTGTAAAGCGCTGCCAGCATTCTACCCAAATCTAAAGCTGACCAACCGTTTCCTTCTGGAACTGGATTTCCACCATAATCGACTGGTTGCAGCGATCGCGTATCATAACTCCGACTCGGCAATTCACAAGCAAATAATGGTAATTTTGTCAAGGCTGCTAAAAGATGGCGGGTGCGCTGGTCAAATTCCTTGGGGGTAATTGTATCGAGCGATCGCGCCGCATGGAGTGCTGCGAGATAATCTCCCAATCCCCAAAGGGTTGCACCTTTGAAATCACTGCGATCGTCTATCAGCCGACTCTTGGCGTGATAATTCGCTTGAAAGTATCGCCAAGCCGCTTCTGCATAGCGCCGTTCAACAGGCGTTAGCGATCGATCTAGTTTCAGGTTAGATGATGACTGAGGACTATCCACTGGTGGAATAGGTGCAACAGCTACTTCTGTAGGTTTAGAAGTTGCGATCAGAGTCGTAACAATAGAATTCGGTTGATTTACAGGTGTTACTGGAGAGGCATTTTCACTAGGCTTGCCAGTAGAAGCATCAAAAATCTTTTGAGCATAAGCATTATCTGGAAACAGATAGCGCCAGCCAAAAGCAGCTTTTGTACTGAGGCTGCGAAACTGTGGATAAGGTTGATTGGCATCGGTAATAGTTGCCCAATTTGTACCGTTGGCGTAAACGGTGTTGTAGAGAAAATAAGGTGCTTGGTCGATATTATCTTCTGTTACCGCAGTTAACTGACCTGTGGTATCAAAACGTCGTTTTTGCACATCTAAAACCCTGGCAGCAAAATCAGCTAATTCACCTTGCAAGCCAAATTCAATCCCGTCAAGGATATAAGACTCACTCACAACGTAATTATTAGCGTTGGTGCTTTGAAAGTCACGGCTATCAACAGGGATTTGCACACCATTAATTTCAACTAACTTAAACGGTTCTAAAGCAATAGCTTTGGGTGCAGAGAAACCCCAAAGTTGATAACCTCTAGCGCCGTACTCTTCGTAGCCGAGTCGTCCTTCTTGTACTAATAAGGTTTTGTTGTCAGGGAGAACAGTAGCGCCAAAAAGTTGTTCGTCTTTGAGCGATCGCGCCACTTGCCATTTTGCTACAATCCCTTTGAGCCAGTCATTATATTGAGGATGACAGGTACGGATGACATCAAACGCAGCCAGTATTCGTCCAACATCCAAAGCAGACCAACCAATACCCCGCTCCAGTGGATTATTACCATAATCAACCATCTGTCCTGTGGCTGCATTATAGACTTTATTGGGCAAGGCATCTTCAAATAACTTCAGACTGCTAAGAGTCGTCAAAAACTTATTGAGGCGGGAATCAAAGTCTGCTTGATCGGTCAGATTCAACCATCGTGCAGCATTCAATGCCATCAGATAGTTACCCATATCCCAGAGTGTACCTGAAGGATAACCCCCAGTAGAATTGGTAAATCCCGTTGCTGGCTGATAATTTTTGACAAAATACTGCCAAGACGCACGAGCATAAGTTTGTTCTTCAGATGTGAGCGGAGTTGTAATATTGCTACAGCTATTGGAATTTTGAGATAAGACTGGTGTCGGGATGTAAAACAAAAATTGCATTGTTCCAATTAGGAACAATGCAATCCATCTCAACAGCCTTTGTTGAGGGAGTTTGTATATCATAATTCCAGTTGAATCTAATATCCTCAAAGACTTTTTATTCCACAAGGAGAAATAAAATGAGAGATAAAATAACTAAAGCATTATCAGATACATCAAGAACAAACCAGCTACAGATATTACTGAAGCCAGAAGAGGTTGCTGAAAAACTTTACCTATATCTCTTTAGTAAGGGGAAAGGGATTGAGCATTTTATACTTGAATATCAGGTTCCTGAAGATGAGTATTCCCAAGATGAGGATTCACAGGCTGATTTTTACCAAAAACGGCATAAATTCATTAAAAGTAATATCCAAGAACGGCTTTCTGTAAATGGAGAAAAACCTAAATATTCAGATATTCAGTATTCCCTTTCCTACGTTGATGGTAAAAACCATGTGTTCTTTTTATCCCCAAATAAAAGTCATTCTGGATGGAAACGGCTATTTAGCAATAATCAAGAAAGAATTTTCAATTTAGTTTTTAAGTTTTATATTCTTTCTCAAGGTTTATCTGTTGAGACAATGAATGGTTTTGAAGAATTACTATTACTTCATTTCAGGAATATTAGCAAATCTGAAAATGCTCTTATAGTCTGGGGACAGAATCTGTTAATTAAGTACAATAACCATAATGTACTAACATTAACCTTATCTCGAAAAAGGAGACTATTGTTACCAAATGATGAGTATATAACTACAGATAGTGATAATTTGGGAGAGTTGTTGGCCTATAAAAATAAAAAGTACTACTTTCAACGTGACCTTGATGCTCGCTGTAAAAACTCTATTTATTTTATGCAATTTTCTAAAGATCAGGCAGATTTTGATAAGTTCAAAAAGACTCAAGTTTATCATTATCAAAATCTCATAACAAAACTTGAGGGTTTTTTAAGTGAGTGTGGTGTGAACTTTAATCCCCTTCATTTTCAGGCTGACCATTACTTAGAAACCCCTTTTATCAAAAACATAGAATCTGTAGAATCATTAGACATCTCCAAAATAGTAACGTTCTATGGTAAGAGAACATTAGAGAGCTTTTTGGACACAGAAACATGAGCGAGATTTTGAATTATATTGAAGGGAACAAAAAAGAAACACAGCGCTTAATTGGTC
>NZ_JADEXF010000747.1 GCF_015207245.1 Nostoc cf. edaphicum LEGE 07299 | reverse complement strand
CCCCAACCCCCTCCCCGCAAGCGATGAGGGGGCTATGATGTACCTTGTATGATTAGGAAATGCTATAGGATGTGTAACGTTTTTAATTGATCGCTTGTAACGTATCCAGTTTGTCCAAAATGTAGAGGCATCCGTTATAGGATGTGTAACGTTTTTAATTGATCGCTTGTAACTCCTAACTTTTCAAAAAGCTATTTACTTACGGGTGCGCTTGTGTCGGTTAGGTTGCTATAATCCGAAGCGCTAATGTGAAGAATTTTTACGGCAAGTTACTTTTTAGTGACTTGGTGGAGGAGTTTGTTGTTTTTTAGGTGTCCATGACTACATCAATAATTAATAGCCAGAAACTAAGTGACGAGCCTAGTAATTCCGACTTTCGGCTCAAAGATATTGTCAAAACCCTGCCACGCGAATGTTTTCAGCAGAACCGTCGCAAAGCTTGGACACAAGTCTTGCTGAGTGTCTTGGCAGTCGCCTTGGGCTATTACAGCCTGATTATCACTCCTTGGTTTCTTTTGCCCCTAGCTTGGATTTTTACGGGCACTGCTTTAACAGGTTTTTTTGTAATTGGCCATGATTGTGGTCACAGGTCTTTTGCCAAACGTCGTTGGGTAAATGATTTGGTAGGGCATTTCTTCATGATGCCGTTAATTTACCCCTTTCACAGTTGGCGGATTAAGCATAATTATCACCATACTCATACCAACAAGCTGGATGAGGACAATGCTTGGCATCCAATTAGACCAGAAGTGTTTGAAAATTGGGATAAAACCCGACAGTCTGCTTTTGAACTGTTCATGCGTAAACGCTTCTGGTGGGTAGGTTCCATTGGACATTGGGCTGTGGTGCATTTTGATTGGCGGAACTTCAAAACGAAAGACCAATCGAGTATCAAGCTGTCTGTGGCTGTAGTAGTTGTATTTGCAGCGATCGCTTTCCCGCTTCTGATCGCTACAACTGGTATCTGGGGATTTGTCAAGTTTTGGCTAGTACCCTGGATGATTTACCATTTTTGGATGAGTACTTTTACTATTGTTCACCATACTGCCGCAGATGTTCCTTTTGCGACAGCGAACAAGTGGAATGAAGCTCTAGCACAGCTATCTGGTACTATTCATTGTGATTATCCACGTTGGGTAGAAGTATTGTGCCACGATATCAATGTTCATGTTCCTCATCATATTTCCACTGCTATTCCTTCTTATAATTTGCGCCTAGCTTACAGCAGCATCAAAGAAAATTGGGAGCCTTATCTACATGATGAATGTCAGTTTTCTTGGCCTTTAATGAAACAGATTACAGACCAGTGTCAACTATACACAACTGATATTGGCTATAAGACTTTCGACGAACATTATACAGAGCGATAAATAGCGCTGTGACTACACTCACGCTCTTGAACCAACGAGAGCGTTTATCATGCTGTGTTTAAATAGAATTTGGCGCCTTTTTACTAACTAAAAATTGTTAGGTAGATTGCCAATAATTATCTTCTTTGGTGTTAGCGATCGCTAGTTTCGTGGGCATCCTAGAGGTGAGATTATCTTGTCTCAAAATCAAGTTCCGATTTATATCTAACAAAAGAATCCAGTGCAATTAGATACCATCAGTTTCAACAATCCTCTTAGCGGTGAAACGTCTGAGGATACAACTAAATTACCTTTCACTCTTCAAGATTTAAAATCTGCAATCCCCGCTGAATGCTTTCAGCCCAATGTAACAAAATCACTTTTTTACTTTTTTCGTGACATCCTGATTATCGGTCTGCTTTATGCAGTAGCTAATTACCTGGATTCTTGGCTTTTCTTCCCGATTTTCTGGCTAATGCAAGGAACGATGTTTTGGGCTTTGTTTGTAGTCGGGCATGACTGTGGACACCAATCTTTTTCTAAGCATAAATGGCTGAATGATTTGATTGGACATCTCTCTCACACACCAATACTTGTTCCTTATCATGGTTGGCGGATCAGCCACAGAACTCATCACAAAAATACTGGCAATATCGATAACGATGAAAGCTGGTATCCTGTGACAGAATCACAATACAAGGAGATGCCTTTAGCCCAAAAGATAGGCAGATATTATGTTTTTCTTTTGGCTTATCCTGTGTATTTGTTTAAGCGTTCTCCTAATAAAGAAGGCTCTCACTTTTTGCCCAGCAGTTCGCTTTTCAAACCATCGGAAAAATGGGATGTCCTCACTAGTACTGTACTTTTGATTGGCATGGTAGGTTTACTCGGCTTCCTCACCTACCAATGGGGTTGGATGTGGTTGCTGAAATATTATGCTGTGCCCTACCTTGTATTCATAGTTTGGCTAGATTTGGTGACATTCTTGCACCACACTGAGCCAGAGCTTCCCTGGTATCGTGGAGAAGATTGGACTTTTTTGAAAGGCGCAATTTCTAGTATTGACCGTGATTATGGTTTGGTTAATCATATCCATCACGATATTGGTACTCATGTTGCTCACCATATATTCCTTAACATCCCTCACTACAATTTGCTGAAGGCAACTGAGGCAATAAAACCAGTGATGGGTGAGTATTTCCACAAATCGGAAGAACCTATTTGGAAGTCATTATGGCGTTCATGTGTCAGCTGCCATTTTGTACCTGATAGTGGTAGTAGGGTTTACTACACATCCAACAACTTAGCTAAAGACTAGTGGTTCATCTCATTAATTCTGATAGGTGAAGGTGAGCAGATCCCCGACTTCTTTAATAAGTCGGGGATCTTACAGCCTAGCAATTAATGCGATAGACCACTAGAGCCAATTTCAAAAGCCCTCTCCCAAGCTTGGGAGAGGGCTTTTGATTCATAGAAGAAGTCTAATAACTTAAGCTGGCTTGCTTTTGATGTTGTTCACCATGATGGCTACAAACACCCTAATGATTATGGTGATGATGACTAGGGCCGTGGGAGCAGTTTTGCAAATCTTGCTTCATCAGCTTGTCGCTGATTTCTTGCAAGGATTCATCTACAGCTTGTAAGCCAATCCAAGTATCAATCTTTTGGACATCAAATCCTACCTCACGGCGCTCGCCTACTTCTAATAAAGGACGACGAATTAACAGTGGCTCTTTCAGCATCAACGTCAAGGCGGTTTCGGCATCGATTTTTTCAGGAACCACCTCACCAGATTTTATCTTGGGAGCGGAAAGATTAAACCATTCGGCTACGGGGCGATCGCCAAAAAATGAACGCAACCGCTCAACTGTCCAAGATTCTGTTAGCAGATTGCATGGTATCACTT
>NZ_JADEXF010000746.1 GCF_015207245.1 Nostoc cf. edaphicum LEGE 07299 | reverse complement strand
CAGCAATGGTACACCTTGCAAACTTTCTATCAGTGCGGTTGTTCATGCAGCAAGAACCCATTGGGTAGAAGTATATGGCGATCGCGGTACATTAATTGTGGGTAGTGAGAATCAAAAAGATTATATACATGGTTTTCGTGTTTGGGCTTCCCAACCGGGTAAACCTTTGACGGAAATAGAAATACCGAATCGGTTAATTTTTCCCAAAAATTATGCTGATGGGCGCATTTCGGCATTTATCCGCGTAGTAGACCAATGGGTGCAAGGAATTGACCGCAATCAGGAAATTACACCATCACTACGCGAAGGAATTTATTCTCAGTTGTTGATGGATTTATCTCATGAATCGCATCAAAAATCAAGTTGGTTAGACATACCCAGTTTGGAAGAATTTCTGAGTAACTAGAAAACAAATGAGCAAAACTCCCCGCATTCGTATCCCGCCGGAAGTCAAAAAATATGTTTTTCAACGCGACCAATATCAATGCCGAAGCTGCGGTAAAACTAATGTAGAAACGAACCTCAGCATCGATCATATCATGCCCCTCGCTCGTGGGGGTCAAAATGATATTAGCAATCTCCAAACTCTCTGTTTTACCTGTAATCAGCAGAAAACAGATAATATCGATCCGCGTTTTCGGCGATATTTTCAGCTTTAGGTTACGATGGTATGAGCTATTAGTTTGTCTCTCATTTCTATGCCTCAAAATCACAATAGCAATTCCCTAATATTTCTCAATATTAGAACTACGGTTTTTTACTTCTTCACTGTCATAGCTATTTTAGTAGTAGCCTTTCCCTGGCTATATGAGATTAAAACTAAAGCTGGGATCGACATATCACCTGGACGCCATGCAGGAACATTTTTTGAAAAACATACCTATGGACTCTTCAAGTGTGAGTGGCTTTATCCCTACCATTGCGATCGCTCTCACATTAGGTAATATCATTTTCGGTTAAATACTTGTCATTGCGAGCGAAACGTTCGCGGAGCGTCTCGTAGAGAAGCAATCTAACAGCCTTGCGATTGCTTCACTGCACTTCTTTCTGTTCGCAATGACATATCAAAACTAATTTACCGGACATGATTTTATATAATCCATGTCCGGTAAATCAAGCTGAATAAAAATGTTCGTTCGTAGTAAGGACTTTAGTCCTGGCTTTGGGGACTGAAGTCCCCACTACAAACTGCTAATTATGGCTGAAGTTGACACCAATGTACCGCTGTGAGTCCCTACATCTATTTCAACTGATTTGAGATCGAGCTAACATCAACGGCTAATTTTTTACCCAACTTGAGCAACTGAAGACACTGATTATCTGCTTCATTTCCAAGGCTAGTAATACACACTGGCGCTATCTGACTTTGCAGACAACTAAAATATAGTTCCTGCGATCGCTGTAGGGAAATATCAATATTTAGTTGATCCCCGACATCAATCAATCGTTCTAATAGTTGGATCTCTGCATTAAAGCTACCATTGGCATCGTGTAACAGTTGCCAGAGCGATCGCGCGATTAACTGTTCTAAAATCTGCTTCCCGTCAGGAATATTCAGCCGACAACGCAGATGTTTTGCTTCAGTAGCGATCGCCTCCAATTCTAAGATGTGATTCCAACTCTTTTGGGGATCAGCGATATCTTGCTCAAGCGATCGTAATGTCATCAGACAGCGATGCCCTAAAGCAATATCTGCTGCCACTTGCAATTCTTGCGGTACTGCAAGTTCATCGCGATGAAACGCCATCAGCACACCGTAATTATCACGGTAAGCTTGAGTATACAACTGCCCTAAACGTGCCAGTGTTTCCTGACTCAACAGCCGCATAATCCGGTGGCGTTCTTCAGCAAATAGATTTTGCAAGTTAAAAGCTTCTTCCCCAAATAGCTGTGTCATCGCCAAGATCGTATGAGCCGCACTAGCTTGTTTTAGCGCCCCAAACAGCTTTTCTTTTAATTTGCTGTAGTCACGCCGCCCAGTAAATTGTTGAATGCCACAGTGGAAATCCCAGCCTCCCAAATGTAGAACAGCAAATACTAAATGCTCACTTTCCCAAGTAATCTCTGATACCAGCTTTAAATTTCCCACAGCCAGAGTTAGCGATCCCATCCGTTGCAGTTGGTAATCTAGCTCATTGGCAGCATAGCAATAAACCCGCTTCTGGTAACGCTGAGACTGTTTGTCAGCAGCATCTTTTCTCGGTAGAGAATTGTGCGTTTCTGCTGGTTTCTGATTGGTAAACAGGGAAGTAATAGCGTAATGGGCTGCAACTTGCTTAAAGCCAAGTTGGGCAGTTAACACTAGTTGCCGATAAATTTCCGCACCGTGTTTGAACTGATCCACATTACTGGGGGCTAAACCAAGATGTTTGACGAAGCCTTTTTCCAACTGTACGCCAGCCACTTCCCCTGCCAATTCCAAAGCACGGGCGGCATAGCGCAGAATTTGTGTCCCCTCTGGACGGGAAATTTCTTCAAAAAACCAGCCGCAACTAGTGAACATTAACAAAGCGTGACGCTGCATTTCCAATAGGCGCAAAGCGTCTACTTGTTCGGCTGCGGTTAGTTTGTGAGTTTGATGACGGGCGAGGAAACGGTTGACATTGGTAGCAGAGCGATCGCGCATTACTTGGATATATTCATCCCGTGCTAGCCAGGGATCGCGAAATAACTGTCTACCATGTTCTTCATACACCTCAGTTAGCTGATCCCGCAGCCAATTTAGGGCATCCCGCAGTGGACGACGCCATTTCTGATGCCAAACTGAGCCTTCTCCACCGCAACCACAGTCATCTTCCCATCTGCCGACACCGTGGGCGCAACTCCAGGCTGTGACTGACTTTAATTCTACTTCCCAACTGGGAGAATTTAAGCTCAGGTAGTGGGCGAAGTTTGTCACCGTCCAACCCTGTTGAGGAAACTCTTTGGTAAAGGCGTAGGCTAAAGTTTTCTCAGTTCCCTTTTTGTGATGTCCAAAGGTTTCCCCATCTGTCGCCACCGAGATTAACTGTGCCAGACGATGATCCCCACGCACTGCCGAACCAATCCGGCCGGCAAAGTGACTGGAATTATAAACGACATCACTAAAACCCATATCCCGCGATATCGGCCCATCGTAGAAGAAGATATCAATGTAGGGTAATTCTTCTGTACTACTATCATTAGGGCTAGTGGCGATCGCCTCCGGCGGGGCGTAGCCCATCGCACTCAGAGGTGAAGATGAAGTGTTTAATGTCGGTTTCAAATAACACCGATAGGGAC
>NZ_JADEXF010000745.1 GCF_015207245.1 Nostoc cf. edaphicum LEGE 07299 | reverse complement strand
ACAGCGTACATAGGAGCAGCTAACGAATATTATCGAGATTATGGCATTCAGCTAAATCATGCCCTCTTGGTAGTAGCGATTCCAGAAATGCCAGCAGAGGTATTTTGGTTTGAATCAGCAATGATTAAAGATTACTGGGAAGAGTGGGAAAAAAGAGTTGCTGAGTATTGGGAACGCAGAAGTATTTGGAGTTAGTGAGTGGAATTGTACAATTACCGAAATTGGAACCCCGCTTCCATTCCTCTCCCGGAAAGGTCGAGAGGCTACATTACCCGCATCCCGCCCATAACTAAAGTTCAGGGCTAATAGCTGAAGTCCACTTAAGTGGACTGAACAATCAATTTAGTCCACTTAAGTGGACTTCAGCTATGAGACTCGGAATTCATTCCGAGGCGGGATAGAAACGCAGTGCGAGATTTTTTAATAAAGATATGACTGCGACAATACTTGTGTGTACACCGTAGAACGCTAGTAGGGAAGGGGTTGGGTGTTAGGTTTGAGATAAAGTCGCACACGGCGTTAACCTTGTAATGGCAAGACAGTAATTAACCCAGAAAATCTAGCAAAATCACTTGTGTTGTGAGTGAGTAACTGAGGAATGCGATAAACTAGCATCGTAGCGACAATATTTGCATCATGAACTTGCTTACCACCAATAGTAATTTGCTCCATTAGAGATAAAAGTTTTTCTGTCACTTGGGCGGTTTCATCAGCTACTCGAAATTGAGCTTGAAAAAATCGGGTACGCTCAATTATGAGCGCAACAGGCCGAGGATTCATCAATGCTTGTGGACGACTAAGAGTCATTAAGAATTCCCGCAACACTTGGCGACTAATCCATAATTCAATTCCTGCGTCATAAAGATTTTCAATAGCCTGTAGTGCTGCTTGGTGAAAGGGAGATTCGGACACATTTGCATACACTAAGATGTTTGTGTCCAGAAATACAGAGTTAGCGACCCCAATCACCATACATATCCTCACGTCTTAAAGAAAGGTTTTCAGGCCAAGGCCCATAATTATCTACAGGAAAGTTTAGAGGAGGGCGTTTTTCCTTGCTCTCTGCTTCCTCAGCCAAAGGCTTCTCATCAATTACTATTACTACCTGATGCTTACCCTCTGGAATATCCAATGGTAACTGCGCTGTAATCTTACCATCTTTGGTAACTGTGGCAATTGTTTCTATACTTTTCATCTCATTTATCCTTGTTCAATCCATTACAGCTAACACAGCTTTTGGCAATAACTTATCTTTAAACCAAACAATTCTGGCGGGGACATCATTTAATTTTACTCCCGCCTTTTCTAAATTAAGGCGCTCAGAAATTGCCAAAATCAAATCATCACGTCCAGCCCGCCGCACTTGAGAAAACTTCTTTTGTAAATATTCTGGTCGCCAATAACCAACAATTTCTAATAAGAATGTGCGTCCATCAGCATGAACTAAGCGAAAATCGGGAATCATCACACTACCAGGAATTGGGATCAAATCAACTTCTCGTTCTAACGCCCAACCACTTTTCAACGCATCCCATTTATCAGCAAAGGATGCTTCTAGCATACTATCGTAGGGCTTTCCTGGTGGATAGTGGGATACTAAACCACATTCGGAATTGAGAGTAAAACGTCCAGTTTTCCAACTATTTGTATAAGCATCGCGGGTTTGGAGAATCGACGAAAGACTCCATTTAGTAACGTGAAGTAAAGCCGGAATAAGTTTAGCGATCGCTAACCCATATCGCGTACTAGGATTAAACAAACTCGTCGGCCCATCAATGGTAATTGTAAACCCGTGATCAGCATCACCCTCAATATAAGCCATCAATTGAAACAACTTTAAATAGCGAAATAACAGCTTATATTCTCCCGGAACATTGCGATGAGCATTTAACACCAGTTTACTGGCCTTATAAAACACACCCTGCACCTGAGATAAGTTATACCGATTTAACAAATCTGGCGCTGTTGGTGCATCAAAAACAGTCAAAATCTTATTTTCAGATAAATCAGCATATAACCCATTACGAACCTGTTCCAATAAAACTTCCCGCTCAAGTTCTTGAGTTAAGTCATCAGCAATTTTACTCAAAGTAACTTGTGTAGATTCTCGACTAGAAACAGACTTTGCAGCCAGAGAAAACACCCGTTCTCTTAACATCTGTGGTTCCAAAGGACTAACCACCTCAAAAGTACAAAAACTGCTTTTGAGAATATAAGCTAACCCTCGCTTCACCCGATAATCTGTAGAATCTCCTTCAAAATCAGTCAGTTGTCGCTCAAGCACACCTTGAGTCTTCCCCACTGCTGATTGAAAATAATTAATTAACTCAATCGCCAACTCCGAAGTTGCTCGATCAATCTTCAGCCTCTTCGGAATGATCTCCTCCCCGTTTTGGCGGTGCATCAGTAAATCTGTCGGTAACATCTGAATTCTGAATTTTAGATTTTGAACTTCCCGTTGAATAATTAATCTCTAACTGTTCCGCAGCCTTCAAACTCCTTTCCTTCCCACTCCCATACACAACCTTTAACTTCCCCTTCCTCTCCTCCTCCTCTCTGCGTCCTCCGCGCCTCTGCGGTTCGTTATTCCTCTCCCCTCTCCGCCTAGCCGAAGTCCCCTCCTCACTCGTATCCTCCGCCACTACCTCATACAAAATCGCCTGCTTATTCTCAATATTCCCCTTCCGCAAAACTCTACCCAATCGCTGAGTATACTCTCTAGCCGAACCCGTTCCCGATAAAATAATTGCAACAGTTGCCGCAGGCACATCAACCCCTTCATTCAACACATGAGAAGCAACCAAAGTATTATATTTACCCTCTCGAAACTTTGTTAATATCTCATGGCGTTCTTTCACAGGAGTTTGATGAGTAATTGCCGGAATTAGCAACTCTTGAGAAATGCGGTAAACCGTCGCATTATCCGCTGTAAAAATTAAAATTCTTGCCGGATAATGTTCTGCCAATAAATCAATCAAAATTCGCAACTTTCCATCAGTACCCAAAGCGATATCTTTCGCTTCTCGATGCGCTAACATGGCTCTACGTCCAGATTGCGATCTAGCACTCATTTGCACGAACATTTGCCAACCTTGCAAACTCCCCAAAGAAATCTTTGATTGCTTCAAAAAGTCATTGCGAGTTTGAATTAACTGGTTGTATCTTTCCCGTTCAAGTTGCGATAACTTTACCTTAATTTGGACAATTTCATGTTCTGCTAACGCCTTCCCCGCCAAATCTTCAGCGCGTTTGCGATATACCGGT
>NZ_JADEXF010000744.1 GCF_015207245.1 Nostoc cf. edaphicum LEGE 07299 | reverse complement strand
GGCTTTAACTTCCACTTTTTGTCTATAAATTTTAGTTCCTGTTAGAAAATAAAGCTTCAAACCTAGATTCAATCAAAGTCTCAGAATTTGCCTGAGATTATTGTTTTCCGAGAGTGACAAAACAGGGATAATGAATCCGCTATCCAAAAAGTCCGAATTGCAGAGGATGCTTGGAACACACGTAACCCTGAACTAGTATCACTCGCTTACACGTCGGATAGCATTTGGCGCAACCGTTCAGAATTTATATCTGGTCGTGAGGCGATCGCACAATTCTTGACACGTAAGTGGCTTAAAGAGTTAGACTACCGTTTGATAAAAGAGCTTTGGGCTTTTCAAGACAACCGCATTGCTGTCCGATTTGCTTACGAATGGCATGATGGTTCCGGCAACTGGTTTCGCTCTTACGGCAATGAGAATTGGGAGTTTGACGAACATGGATTCATGCGATGGCGTATTGCCAGCATCAACGACCTGCCAATTCACCAAAGCGATTCTCCAAAGGAGACGCTACGCGAACGCAAATACCACTGGATATTAGGTCGTCGTCCTGACGATCATCCAGGATTGTCAGACCTCAATCTTTGAAAAGCCCAACGACCATATCACCCAGTTTTTATCCTACAAGAAGTCCACTGCTATGAATGCAAACAACGGCATCATTAGCCAGCTCAGTCAATATTCAGTCCCTGTAACCATTGATCGATTAAAAGCCGTCCTTGAAGTAAAAGGCATCACCATTTTTGCCCGCATCGACCAACAGGCTGAAGCCGAAAAAGTCGGACTAAGCTTGTGTCCTACACAGTTGTTGCTGTTTGGCAACCCGAAAGCCGGAACTTCCCTCATGGTGGCAGAACCAACGATCGCCCTGGATTTACCCCTGAAAGTATTGGCATGGGAAGCGACTGACGGCAAGGTGTGGGTGAGTTACAACGATCCTAATTACTTAAAACAGCGATTTTCTCTCTCCGATGAGTTGGTGAAAAATATCGCTATCATTGCACCTTTAATCTATCAAGCACTTAGTTCCGCCGATCGCCAATAAGTTGCAGAATTAGCACCGATCGCACCTTGGCGTTTTTGAAACAGCATTTAGGCAGTGGTGTCAAAGTTTGAAACAGGGCGACCACTGCCAGATCATTCGCCCACCGCGATCGCTCTAGTAACCAAGATATTCTGATTCTGAATCATTGGGAAAACGCTGCATATCGCGGGTGGTTTTTAAGAAAGAGAACGGTGAAAATCAACAAGCAACGAGGAAAAGCATGAACATTAACAAGAATGACACCGCAGTAGTTGTCATCGATCCGCAAAACGATGTCTTGAGCGAAAAAGGGGTTTCCTGGGATTTGGTGGGTGAGAGTGTTAAGGATAACAAGACCATCGAAAACATTGAGCGAATCTTCAAAGCCGCGAAGCAGAATGGATTTGAAGTTTTTATCTCCCCTCACTATTACTACCCCACCGACCATAGTTGGAAATTTGCTGGAAACCTAGAGCAAATGATGCTTGAGGTTAAGGAGTTTGATCGCCGTGGTGCGTTGAGCCTCGATGGATTCCTGGGATCGGGTGCTGACTGGCTCGATCGCTATAAGCCCTTCATTGAGGATGGCTTGACAATTGTGGCCAGTCCTCATAAAGTCTATGGGCCGCAAACCAACGATCTCGTTTTGCAACTGCGTAAACGCAAGATCAGCAAAGTTATTCTACTTGGAATGTTGGCAAATCTTTGTGTTGAAGCTCACCTACGCGAATTGCTCGAACAGGGATTTGAGGTTCTTGTTGTCAAAGATGCAACAGCAGCCCCTCGGCATCCGGAATTGGGTGACGGCTACAAGGCAGCATTGATCAACTTTGGCTATATTGCCAATGCAGTCCTTTCTACAGATGAAGTTGTAGCAGCAATCAAGTAATGTCCAACTCATTAATTTTACAAAACTTATGAAAATATCCGCATTACTCCTAGCTCTGCCAATCAGTATCTTAGCTAATTTTTCCTTAAGAGCTTCTGCTGACTCTACTGCTGGCCTCATCCTAAGTACGAAATGCCAGGGTGGCTACAACATCAATATTTGGCAGAATTATAATTCCGGTGAACTACTCTATCGGGCGACCAGTCCCAACGGTAATTTAAGTTTGGGCAAAGGAACTAAACAAGCGACAGAAGGTGTTCGAGTGTATAAGTTTCGGAGTGGAATTTATGAATATTGGGTGTGGGATGGCACGTTGGATAACCCGCAGTCTGGAACTTTAGAGGTGTATAAAAACAACCGTATCTTGATGAAGCAAGCTTGTAGAAAAAGTTGAATCCTAAGCACGGGTGTTATGAACTTTTTGGAAAATCAGCTAGGGCAAGCATATTGAGTTACGCTCGCCAAATACGTTATTGCTAAAACCCTCTTAGTCAGCCAGTTTTTCTAAAATTCATAACAACTTCTAGAAATCGTATTCACCCGATCAAACAGGATATGGAAGTGGACACTCAACACTATGACGACATTCTTATCGGCGGCGGCAAAGCGGGTAAAACACTTGCACCGGTGTTAGTCGCTGACGGACGTAAAACCGCTCTGGTTGAACGCAGCTTAAATATGATTGGTGGTGGGTGCATTAATATTGCCTGCATTCCTACTAAAACTATGGTGGCGAGTGCCAATGTAGCAAACACAGTGCGAAATAGTGCCGCTTATGGGGTTAAAACTAATACACCCAGTGTTAATTTAGCAGAGGTGATCCAACGAAAACGAGCGGTTGTGCAAGGGATGCGTGAAATGAACTTGCACAATTTAGAAACTGCTTTGGGTCACGAACTGATCATTGGTACAGCCCGCTTTGTTGCTCCTAAAACGATTGAAGTGACGACAACTGAGGGGAACAATCGCTTACTTACCGCCGAACGGTTATTTATTAATACAGGCACACGACCGTTAATTCCATCCATTTCCGGACTCACAGAAGTTGAGTTTTTAACGAGTGAGTCGATTATGGAGCTAGAATATTTGCCTGAACACCTGATCGTTCTCGGTAGTAGCTATATTGGTTTAGAGTTTGCCCAAATGTTTCGGCGCTTTGGCTCTGGCGTTAGTGTCATTGGGCAAAGTGAGCAAATCCTGTCACAGCAAGATCCAGATATAGCGATCGCAGTTCAAACATTGCTGGAACAAGATGGTATTGAATTCTTGCTAAAGGCGAAGGTGTTGAGGGTCGATCGCACTGGTAATGAAACCATCCTGCAAATCCAAGTTGGCGATCGTGAAATTACCCT
>NZ_JADEXF010000743.1 GCF_015207245.1 Nostoc cf. edaphicum LEGE 07299 | reverse complement strand
TCCCCGCTCTTCGAGAGGGGACTATGATGTACCTCATGTGATTAGGAAACGCTATACCACGTTAGTTTTTTGGGGTAGGTGGGTAGTATAAATTACCTAAAAATTAATTTGGTATATAGCGATGTTCAAGACTAAACTATCAGAATCCCATACTTCGGGAGAACTTAAGACCTCAAAGTTCATGGATCGCCATGTAGGAGCGATCGCAGCTTTAATTTTAATTAGCTTACTGAGTTCATTGAGTGGAACACCATTTGACCATAACATCTCTAACGGCTGGGAAGCCTTTGTCTGGGGATTGGCAGATCCAGTAATTAGTTTAAATTGTTTAGTTGGTATTGTTGCGATTGGCTTACTCTCATCTGTGTTTGTTCGTGGCGCTGCGATCGCTGGATGTTTTGTCTTGGCAACAGTTTTGGGCATTGTAATTCATATATTTCAGTTAGATTTACCAGGCACAGAAATAGCCCTTGCCATTTCTACCATCGTTTTTGGTACTATGCTGATGATGCCAAATCAACTAAACTTTCTGGTGCTTGCTCTGGTGGGCATCAGTGCTGGTTTATTTCAGGGTTACGCTAATGCTGAATCTATTGTTAGTGCAGGAACAATATCAGTAGTTGCCTATATACTAGGTATTGCCTTAACTCTGTTTGCCGTTGCCATGAGTGCTAGAGAAATTGGTGTTGGGATGGGTATGGGAGAGATAAACCGAATTTTACCCTGGAAAATCAGCCTTGCTGGTTTCGCTTTGTGTGCGATCGGTATCGTGTTTTTGAGCAATTCGCTTATTTAAATCAGATATTTCAATTCAGCGGAATACATTCATTCGTGGGGGCGTACACCTAGCTGTGCGCCCCCACTGCGTTTTCAGACTGGGCAAGCGTTCTAGTGAATAAGTTGATGCACCTCTACGCTAATCTAGAAGCTATATATAAATAAAAAGTTATGACACCTGAAGAAATTGCGGGTACGCTCACAGAATTATTTGACACGTCGGCTGTTGCTACGACTGCTCCTGGATCGTGGCAAGTAGACACTCCTACTTTTCGGCTGTTGGTGCTGCTTTCCGAAGATAATACTTGGCTGCGAGTTTTACTGCCTATTCTGCCCATCCAAGAAGCCCAACCATTTTTAGAACAGTTCCTAGAAGCCAACTTTGATGACACTCAAGAAGTACGTTACGCTTTATATGAAAGAGTAATTTGGGGGGTATTTCAACATAACAGTGAAACTTTAGTGAGTGCAGATTTATCCAATGCAATCAACCGACTTTTATCTCTCCATCAGACTAGATTAGATAATGTCTTTAATCAACTAGTTGAAAGCCGCATCCGGCAAATTATTCAGGCAGCAAAACAGCAAGGACAATCTCTGCAAGCTACGATGCAAAGCTTAGAACGTTTTTACGCCGAAGGAATGATGGGCGAAATAAATCAAACTTCACAAGGGCGAGAAGAAGTCCTAACTGCTTGGCGGCGTCAGTTAGAACGTTTATGGAATGAGGGTTAATTTCTATTTTTAAGTTTTCATTTTCAACCAATTTACAGATATATTTATCTATCATGGATATCATTGAAATCCTCAAAGAAGACTATCAAAGATTCCCAATCAATCAAACTTACAGCATTTATGCCCCAGAGGTTTATTTTCAAGACCCGATGAATAAGTTTAGTGGTGTTAAACGCTACAAACAAATGATTAATTTTATCGAAACTTGGTTTTTAAATCCCAAAATGGATTTACATAATATTCAACGTTTAGGAGACACAATCAAAACTGAGTGGACACTCAGTTGGAATACTCCTCTCCCCTGGAAGCCACGTATCTCTATTCCTGGTTGGAGTGAATTAGGCCTTAACTCTGATGGTTTGATTATTTCCCATATCGATTATTGGAACTGTTCACGCTTAGATGTAGTGAAGCAGCATTTTTTCTCTTGAAAAAGTAGATGATTCAAATAATATAATTACCATCAAAATCTTCATGGTTTGTAGTGAGGTCTTTAGTCCTCTCTGACGAGATGCTATGCAAACAAAATAAGGACTGAAGTCTAGCCATGAATTATTATGATGGCTGCCAAAAATCCTAAAATATCTGCTGAATTAACTATACATACTAAAGTAAAAGAATTTGGTGTGCAAACATAATTGATTAAGATATTTTCCCTATTTATAAGAGGTTAATCGCTACCCAATTTTTTAATAAAATCCTCATGTTCAGCAGATTGCAAACCTACTTGTAAAACCTTCAACACACCCTGCATATTACCTGCTAATAACTCCATCGCCGCTAACCACAAGCCTAGAAATGCCCGACTTCGCAAAATGCCTTCATTGTCAGGTACTGATTCCAGATATTCACCCTGTTCCAGAGAAAACCAAGTCAATTTTTGGTCTAAAACTTGCCAAACTATATATTCTTTAACACCGTTGCGACGATAAGCCTGTTTTTTGCCATGAAGATCGATAGCCGCACTACTAGCAGCAATTTCCACAACTAACTCTGGCGCACCTTCAATATAATCATCTTCACTCAGCCGCGTTTGACCACCTGCTTCCGGTTCAATCAACAGAACAGCATGGGGTTGAGGTTCGTTATCTAAGTCTAAGCGGACGGTAGGTTCAACTCCCAATGCTACACCAGAAGTCGCAGCTTCGTAAGTAACTAACCAACAAATGATCCAGCCATGCGGTTGACCGTGACTTCGGAAACGCACAGCAGGCATAATATAGACAATCCCTTCGGTTAACTCAGCTTTTTTGAGGTTAGGGGTAGCATTATAGCGACGCTCAAATTCGTAGCGGGTGAGTTTGTCACCGTTTTCCAAAGGAGGAATTATCCAAAGCTGGGAGGGTCTTTTCACCATAATTGTTGTGAAAATGAGCTTGTGTACATCTTAGCGAATTAGGTAAAAACGCAACCGACTTCGTAATTCGTAATTCGTAATTAATTTTTGTAACGGAAGTTTGGACTCTGGCACAAAAGCTGATGCTTGTTAGAAGCGGGGGACTTAAACCTTCAGAATTAATAAACAAATTTACTGAAATATTAAGATTTTTTTACAAAAATAACAGGTAATGTTGTTTAAAGTGATAGCTGTATCCCAAGCAGTAAATAGATTTCAGCCATATCGCCTCCCAGAAAACCCGCAACAAACCTTATTTTTTTTCAACCAGCAGGTTTGAGAAAATCAGAAACGATTTAATAATCAAGCACTTATAAGTAAATGGGATGAATTAAAGATAATACCTCTCTCCAAACC
>NZ_JADEXF010000742.1 GCF_015207245.1 Nostoc cf. edaphicum LEGE 07299 | reverse complement strand
GGGTTAGAGGACTCAAATGATGTAGTTAATGGTCAAGGCGGTAATGACAAAATCGATGGCTTGAGTGGAAACGATTTGCTGCGAGGTGGTGCGGGTGATGATACCCTCATTGGTGGTGCAGGAAATGACTCCCTCATTGGTGGTACTGGAAATGACTCTCTTGCTGGCAATAATCAGCTTTCTGGAGGCTATGGCAATGATTATCTCTCCATCTCTGGTTACAAGAGCTTTAGCTACCCAGACGAAGACTACAACTCTCGCTCGTCTGGTAAGAACACTCTCAACGGTGGCGCGGGTGACGATAACTTGAATGCTAGCGGTTCAACAGGCAATAATTTGCTCTCTGGGGACGATGGCAATGATAATCTCTCCATCTCTGGCTACTACGACGGAGGTAACTACTCAAACTACGACTCTCGCTCGTCTGGTAAGAACACCCTCAACGGCGGTGCAGGTAAGGATACCTTGAGTGCTGGCGGTTCAACAGGCGATAATTTGCTCTCTGGAGGTGATGGCAATGATTATCTCTCCATTTCTGGCTACTACAGCTATATTCCCAGCGACCCTTACTCACCCCGCGATGTCTCCATCACATACGAATCTCGTTCGTCTGGGAAAAACACTCTTAATGGTGGCACTGGGGACGATAACTTGGATGCTACTAATTCAAAGGGTGATAACTTACTCGATGGTGGCGCTGGCAATGATTATATCTCTGCCTCTAGCGCCTCTGGTAAAAACACAATCTATGGTGGTAGTGGGAATGATACCCTTATAGGTGGCTTTGGTAATGACACCCTCTATGGAGGAACTGGTACTGATACCTTTGTTTTCAATAATTACAATAAAGGTGTTGATAGTATTAATGACTTCAACGCAACTAATGAAGTGATTCAGGTATCGGCTGCTGGCTTTGGCGGCGGATTATTACTAGGTTCACTTCAGACAAGTCAGTTTACCCTCGGAACATCTGCAACGACAAGCAATCAACGATTGATCTATAACAGTGCTACAGGTGGACTGTTCTTTGACCTTGATGGCAGCGCGTCTGGGTTTACTCAGGTAAAATTTGCACAACTATCTACTGGATTGTCCCTCAGCGTAAACAATTTTCTAGTTGTTTAATCGGAATTAGCGCTCTTTGATCGCCAAGCGGTACAGTTTGCAAGGTGCTATTTTTAGCGTCTCGCATTCGATTACTTAATGCAAGCCATTTTGTTATAGCGATCGCGATTCTTGCAGAGATAAGTAAGATAAGCTAACACGCCTACATATTGCACTATTTTCCGTGTAGACTGTCATTAGTCATTAGTCATTAGTCATTAGTCATTTGTGTTTACCAAGGACAAAGGACAATTGACTTAGGACAACCTCACCAGTTGATGTGCAATCTTATTTGCGTAACAGCTTATTCCTTCTTTGAAACGTGCATAAGTTATTTCCAGATTATGGAAATGCCTATCAGTATGTCATATTACCCACTAGTTGAACCCAGAAAAAATTCAGAAAACGCGATCGCACCTATAGAATGTGGGCTTAATGCCGTGGAATCAGATTAATAATACATTTTCAATCCGGTGAGGTATGGGTATGCAAATAAACCTAACCCCCTTCCCGAAGCGGGAAGGCAGGGTGGTTTCATACAACGAGAGAAAAATAATAATGGTTTGTAGAGAGTGGAGAAAAATGGATAACTAACAAGTATGAATCTCGTCGAACAATTGCAGCAAGTCCCAGACTATAGGCACATCCGGGGACGAAGACATGAATTATGGTTAGTATTGTTGCTAATATTGCTGGGAGCAATGACAGGATATTGGGGCTACCGACCACTCGAATATTTTACCCGTATACACAGGCAGAGCTTGATTGAACTGTTAAACCTAGATGTGACAATCAATTTTCCATCCTATTCGATTCAGACCCCTTCTTCCGGTAATATAAGTACTTATCAAGAAGTTTTAATAAAAAAAATATGTCTTCAATTCCTCTAACATTGAACTTAATTGAAGGTTCAGTCTCCTTCAGTTTTTCACCCCAAGCAGCACGAGAATTAAAGACAGCGACGGATCAACTGATGGAGCGCCTAAAAGCGATCGCCGCTAAACCCACTCCTGGCGGTGGTAGAGTCACTCCCCAGCCTCCCCTGGAATATCGTTATACGGGTGAAGTATTTTTAGAAGTTTTTTGTAATCCTAATATCTGGCCAACACCCTTCGCAGCCAAAGTTTTGCTGACTGTCCGCAACGTCAACATTCGCTTGACTACTGAAGCTGAACTTACTCGCATCATTGAAGACATTAATCAATATTTAGAGCAAGTAGGATAATAGTTCATCCGATTTTTCTGGGCTTTGCAAGATTTTTTTAGAAAAAATACTATAAAAATTTTGGATTTTGCGAAAGTTGAGCCAGTTGCTGGCGGAGTTTCCCTTTGTTGTCGCAACTGGTGAGGGTTAGCCTGACTTAGCAAACTTTTCTAGACGGATTTTGGTTTTGAACAGGAAGCAGGTTATCACTTACTTGAGGAAGCGATGCCATAAATTGCGAGTCAAGAGTGAAGTTCCTACACCTCTATCAGATCGATGTAGGAACTTCGCAGAATCTACATACTAAACTCAAGCTGTGACACCAGATGTACAGAACAAATGGTTTTTACGCCTTCTTTAACTTGAAAAGTTGTATAAATTCAGACTCAAATGCTTCTGTATTAATCAAAAACGCAAGATTCTCTATAGGGCAATGCTCATCAAAAACCAGAGATTATTCCCCTGATTGAGCGATGAATCGCTGATGGTGAGATTCACACATCAAAAACAAACTCCCAATCCCAAACCGGAAATCAAACATTGATTAGTCGTTGTCCCACTGTTCGCGACCAATTAGGTCGCCAATGCGATCGCGTAACAAAAAGTCACATTTCTCTAATTCACATTCAACGCAAACCCACTCTCTAGCTGGAATGTATTGACAGAGGCTATATATTGGCTGTTGTCGGCTAACCATTCCCTTTTGCACCAGTCGGCGTGCTTCGTCTTGAATCACATCTAGAGAGTAGTAATTGATAGAAGGCACCGTATTCACACTCATGTTTTTTACTCACAAATTAACACTTACGATAGTGTTCCCGTTAAAAATTAGGAACAAACATTACAGAAATTAGACTTGTGGCTAAGATTTTGTAGTTTGCTATACGGAACTATTTTTTTTTTGAAGCTACATCTCCTGAAATTATGTCAAGAAATGTAAAGAAAGTCAACGAATCCT
>NZ_JADEXF010000741.1 GCF_015207245.1 Nostoc cf. edaphicum LEGE 07299 | reverse complement strand
TTAAGCATTTTTTCTCTTCTCTCTGTTTCCTCTGCGCCTCTGCGGTAGCCTTCGGCAAGCCGCTTTGCGTCTACGTTAAAAAAGTTGACTTTGACAAAGAGTTTTAGCCTTAACTGAACCGTATTGAATTCAGAAGTCAGGAGCCAGAATAGCCTTTCAGGGAAGCAAGCTACAGAATTGAATTGGAGCGAGCGTTTGAATAAACGGTGAAACATTGCACTAAATTTTGAATTTAGTAGTCAACTTTCATAGTGACTGGTCTAAATCTCCAATAGAAAAGCATTCTGTATTCTGAATTCTCTTTTAATTAATTCCGCGCGATGCCTTCTTCCCGTGCGGCACGTTGCACAGCAGCAGCAACAGCAGTGACAACGCGCTCATCAAAGACTGAAGGAATAATATGTTCCCGATTCAAGTCTGAAGGCTTAACTAAAGAGGCGATCGCACTTGCAGCTTCCAAATACATTTTGATGGTTATTGTCTGTGCCCGGCAATCTAAAGCACCACGGAATACCCCAGGAAAAGCGAGGACGTTATTGATTTGATTTGGGTAATCACTGCGACCGGTCGCGATGACAGCAACATCTTTACTGATTAATTCTGGCTGAATCTCTGGAATCGGATTTGCCATTGCAAAGATAATTGGATCTTTCGCCATCGATTGCACCATTTCTGGTGTCAAAACTCCTGGTGCGCTGACACCAATAAACACATCTGCCCCTTGCATTGCACCCGCTAATGTACCCTGACCTTTCACAGCAAATTCAAGTTTTTCCTCTGTCAAATCGGTGCGACTGGTAGAGATAATCCCTTTAGAGTCGCACATCCAGATTTTTTCTGCCCCAGCTTTACGAAGTAACCGAGCGATCGCCACTCCTGCTGCCCCAGCACCGTTAATCACGATCTTGATTTCTGCTAAGGATTTATGTACCAGTTTCAAAGAATTAAACAACGCTGCCAAAGTGACAATTGCTGTACCGTGCTGATCGTCGTGAAAAACGGGGATATCTAACTCTCGGCGTAATCTCTTTTCGATTTCAAAGCAGCGAGGTGCAGCGATATCCTCTAAATTCACGCCCCCAAACACCGGAGCGATATTCTTAACTGCTTGGATAATTTCTTCTGTATCTTGGGTGGCGAGACAGATGGGAAAAGCATCCAGCCCCGCAAATTCCTTGAATAGCATTGCTTTGCCTTCCATAACCGGTAAGGCTGCGGCTGGGCCGAGATTTCCTAAACCTAAAACCGCACTACCATCGGTAACAATGGCAACAGTGTTTTGTTTGATGGTTAAGTTGTAAACTTCCTCTGGATCTTGGGCGATCGCAGTACAAATTCGACCGACTCCGGGCGTGTAAGCCATTGCTAAATCAGACACACTCTTCAGGGGAATTCTGCTGGTAATGCTGATTTTGCCACCGCGATGCAAATTAAAGGTGCGATCGTAAACACTAAGTAACTTGATATCTGGCAATGCTTTCACTGCTTGCACAATGGTTTCAGCGTGTTCAGTACTAGCAGCATCCACAGTAATATCGCGGGTGGACTCTTTGCGGGTTTGCTCGATTAAATCAATTTGACCAAGATTACCGCCACAGGTTGCGATCGCGTGTGTTACCGATGCCAACATTCCTACACGATTGGGAATCTGCAAGCGCAGTGTCAAACTAAAACTAGAATTAGGAGTTAGGTCTGCCATGTTGATTTTGGATTTTAAGTTTTAGATTTTATATTGAATTGAGACAAAAACTAAAATCTGAGATTTGTAGTCTGTGGAAACACAATGTATGTAAACTCCAGGGATAACCTTCAGTAGTTAGTTTACTCACCGCTTACAGTTTTGATAATTATTTTTATTTATACCAATGCATTTACTAATATAAATGAGCAACAATTTAGTAATTGTACCCAAATACACCAGATATTTTTTTTATATTTTATCTATGTAAATATTTATATAACTATAGGTTTATGCATGAAAAAAGCGCTCTCTATACAGAGAGCGCAGTGAATTTTAAATTACAATTAACCGTGAATTACAGGTGCAATCATTGCCACAGGTACTGTCTCACCCGCTGCTAAATCCAAGGGGAAGTTGTGAGCATTACGCTCGTGCATTACTTCTATACCTAAATTGGCCCGGTTCAGTACATCAGCCCATGTATTAACTACACGACCTTTGGAGTCAAGAATTGATTGGTTAAAGTTGAACCCGTTAAGGTTGAACGCCATCGTACTGATGCCCAATGCCGTCAACCAAATACCAACTACAGGCCAAGCTGCTAAGAAAAAGTGCAAGGAACGCGAGTTGTTAAAGCTGGCATATTGCCAGATTAACCGCCCAAAGTAACCGTGAGCCGCGACGATGCTATATGTTTCTTGTTCTTGACCAAACCTGTAACCATAGTTTATGGATTCAGCTTCTGTTGTCTCTCTGACTAAAGAGGAAGACACCAAAGAACCGTGCATCGCGCAGAACAGGGAACCACCGAACACCGCCGCTACGCCCAGTTGATGGAATGGGTGCATGAGGATGTTATGCTCGGCTTGGAATACCAACATGAAATTAAACGTGCCACTAATGCCCAGAGGCATCCCGTCAGAAAAGCTACCTTGACCAATTGGGTAAATTAAAAAGACAGAAGTCGCAGCAGCTACGGGAGCGGAGTAAGCAACGCAAATCCAGGGACGCATACCCAGACGATAGCTTAACTCCCATTGCCGACCGAGCCAGCAGAAGATACCAATCAAGAAGTGCAAGACAATGAGTTGATAAGGGCCGCCGTTGTATAGCCATTCATCCATTGAAGCAGCTTCCCAAATGGGGTAGAAGTGCAAACCAATGGCGTTAGATGTAGGTACAACAGCACCACTGATGATGTTATTGCCGTATAATAAAGAACCAGCAACTGGCTCCCGAATGCCGTCAATATCAACGGGTGGTGCAGCAATAAAGGCAATAATGAAACAGATGGTAGCGGTTAATAGGGTAGGGATCATTAAAACGCCGAACCAGCCGATATAAAGCCGATTGTCGGTACTAGTAATCCATTGACAAAAACGATCCCACAGGCTGCCGCTTTCGCTTCTTCCTAAAGTTGTGGACATAACTGTGTTGTTTATAAGCTGACAACAAACTTTCCCAATTCTCAGGAATTGAGACTTATAGTGTTTTCAAGGACTTTCGCCAAATACTTTCTCCCTAATAGCCGGGACTCTCTGGAATTTCCTCGCACCAAAAATGCTGTTAACTAACTTCCCCAGGGAGAC